>JBGOXV010000049.1:0-9633 GCA_041479325.1 Thermoplasmata archaeon | reverse complement strand
GGAGGCATCGGGCCAGGAGCCGCCGTTCCGGGGGTTCAGGCGTCCGTTGAGAACTCCACGATGGCGTTGCTGTGCGCCATGACCGGTTCCGAAATCATGAACGGCGTGGGCCTTGTCGACAATTCGACCGTCCTCTCATACGAGCAGCTGATGATAGACAACGACATCGTCGGGCTGACGATCGCCGCTTGCAAGGAGATCCCGACCGATGCGGACGCATTGGCTCTGGCCATCATCGAGAAGGTGGGCATCGGTGGCACCTACCTCGCCGAGAAGCACACGCTCAAGCACGCGAGGGAGTTCTACGTGCCTCTCATCTGGAGCAAGGATAGCTACGATTCCTGGACCAAGAGGGGCAGGAAGGACGTGATGCAGGTCGCCAAGGAGAAGGCGGATTGGATTCTGAAGGAACACAAGCCGGTGCCACTGGACAAAGGTGTCTCCGATGGAATTGACGCCATAGTCAAGGAATTTGATTGAACGCATGGAATAACCCAGCTGATCGTCTTGCAGACTCTTCGTTGTGCTTCGTGTGCGTTCGCCTCCGCACGAAATGCTATATCGCCCGTGCTCGTTTCCAGGACGCGCACTCAGCAACGGTAGGAATACTATGTCACCCAAGCACGCTTTGGTTCGTGAGCCTGGTAAGACGTTCACGAAATGCCTCTCATGCCATCCTCTGAGGCACACGGTGAATCTCACCAAGGCAAGGAGCCAGCACGCGATCTATCGTAGGACCCTCAGTGACCTCGGCCTCGATGTCATCACCATCCAACCAGATGATCTTCATCCAGACGCCTGTTTCGTGGAAGACAACGCGGTCGTGCACGGAAAGCGCGCCCTCATCTGCAGGATGGGCGCAGAGAGCAGGAGAGGGGAGGAGGATCCGGTTGAGAAGGTACTGAGCGACTACCTTGAGGTGCATCGGGCGTCGTCCCCCGCGACCGTCGAAGGAGGTGATGTCGTCCATCTCGCGAACCGGTTGATATCCGGGCTCAGCCAGAGGACGAACCCTGAAGGCATCCGACAGATGAGCGAGTGGCTGAAGGTCAAGGTTGACACGATCGGCGACCCCAGCATCATGCACCTCAAGAGCTACGTGACTTGCCTCAATGCCGACACCCTAATCGCCTCCGGACGTTTCTCGAAACATCCCGCCTTGGCCGGTCTGACGGTCATAACCGTTCCGGAGGAGGAGGCGTACGCTGCGGATACCCTCACTGTAGGGAGCACCGTGCTGATGCCTGCTGGCATGCCCAAGAGTGCAGCATTGGTCAAAGCCTCCGGGTTCGAAGTCATCCCGGTCGATGTGGGCGAGTTCGAGAAGTGCGACGGAGCGGTCACATGTCTCTCGATCTTGTTCTGATATCTCATTTCAAGGGTTTCTGGTAGAGTGTGAAGCTCTTCGCCATCTCGAATCCTAGGCTCTTGTACACCCTGAGCGCCCCGCTCGGGTTATGGGCATCCACGTCCATGGTGGCCGAGGTCATCCCGCAGTCACGCAGAGTTCTCAGACTCCGTTCTAGGAGCGCGCTGGCAATCCCCTTTTTTCGCCATCCGCGAGCGACTGCGATGCTCTCCGTGTGGCCTCTCTTTCGGCTGTATTGTCTGTTCTCGTCATCGTTGATGTAAGGCCTCACAACGCCGACCGGCCTATCGCCTGCCCAGGCGACGGTCCAGAGGTTCGGGTCATAAGTGGGCAGCCTCAGGTACGCTTCGAAGTGCGCCTCGTCATAGTCCTCCTCTGAATAGTCGCTCTCATCCCTCATCGCCTCCCTAGTGAGCTCCCACACAGCGCGCACATCCACGGGACGGACGGGCCGGACTTCGACGCCCTCAGGCAAGCTCAGCTCAGGCAGGTTCTCTAGGTCATGCCGTACCATCTCAAACACGTGCAGGTCAGGCTTGTAGCCCTCTTCAATCACCAAGGACTTCCAGTCGTTCTCCACGTCATTCGCCCACGTTGAGTAGGCCTTTGCTACCGTCTCTGGGTGATTATCTGCAATTTCTTTCAGGCGGGCTTCGCTCCATTTGAGGAGCGCCTTTCGTATGCCGGTGTGTCGCAGCTCAGGGACCACGTGGGACAGGTGCCTGTAGAGGCGGGGGCCTTTCGTCATCTGATCCCAATGGACCTCACAAAACCCGACCATCTCCCCATTAATCTCTCCGACCAGCCGATCCTTGAATGGGTCCTGGTTGATCGGATTCTGATCCTTTCTCCGGTAGTCATCCGCGGTCACCGTCCATTCGACGTGGTCGGCTTCCCAGCTCTTCGCGAGCAGCTCTCCTATACCATCGTAGTCTGCTTCGCCCTCGAATGGTCGGAATCTCAGCCCCTTCAGGGCGAGATGCTCTATTGCGGGCCTATTCCTCAACTCCTTCTGCGACCTTCCACCGCGGAGGATGTTTTTCCTTTTTTCGTTCTAACACGGTCGCATGGTGGGCGCTGAAGAAAAATACGGGCTCCTGCATCAGGGGTCAATCAGGCCGGAGCCGAGTGCTATGACCATAACCGCAATCGATGTCTTGAAGGCGAGAAAGGTGCAGCAGGGCGTGGTGACGAGGACCCCACTGACTCGTTCGAAGGCGCTGAGCGAGATCAGCGGGGCTGAGGTCTATGTGAAGTGGGAGAACCTGCAGAAGACCGGCGCGTACAAGCTGAGGGGGGCGGTCTACAGGATGGGCCTGCTTACGCAGGACGAGAGAAGAAAGGGCGTCATCACGACGTCCGCGGGCAACTGGGCCCTCGGGGTCGCAATGTCGGCACAGGCCATGGGCATCAAGGCGACAATCTGTGTGCCATCTAACACACCGAAGGTCAAGGTCGAGAGATGCAGGTCTTTCGGTGCTGAGGTGGTGCTTCACGGAAAGTACTTCGACGAGGCGTTCGCTCACTGCCAGGAGCTCGTCAAGAAGAGCGATAGGACGTACGTATCGGGGACGGATGATTACGATACATTCGCAGGGCATGGAACGATCGGGATAGAAGTCTCGGAGGAGCTGCCGGATGTCGACACCTATGTGATCCCAGTCGGTGGAGGGGGTCTGGCCACGGGCATAGCCGTCTGGGCAAGGGCCGTCAACCCTGGTGTCAGGATCATCGGCGCCCAGTCGACTGCCGCCAGGACGATGCATGAATGTTTCAAAGCCGGGAAGCTAGTGGACGTCCCGGTCCTGCCGACGATCGCTGAGGGACTTGCAGGCGGGATCACGCAACTCAACCTGGATCTAGCTCTGAAGTACTTCGACGACATCGTACTGGCGGAGGAGAATGAACTAAAGAGAACAATCTTATGGATACTCAAGAACGAGCGTCAGGTCATCGAGGGTTCTGCCGCTGTGGGCCCTGCGGCAATCCTCCAGAACAAGATTCCATTCAGGAAAGGCGAGAAGGTCGTCGTCGTTGTTTCTGGCGGCAACATAGATACGGAGATACTGGGCCTTCTGAATTGAAATCGCGCTCAGGCAACTTGCACCTCCCGGAAGAAGATCACGGTTCGCATCGAACTGGAGCCTGACTCTCAAGCTGTCGCACGCTTCGGGTGCATGTTTGGATGGGGATCGTTCTGAGCCAGCCGATAATGACATGAACGCAAGAGGTTCGGGAGTTGCCGAACATGACGGACAGGAACGGGACAATTTTAAATTGGGAAGCAACCGTTTCTAGGATTTGGGTTGTCAATATGGGCGGAGGAGTGCAGAACTTCGAAATCCCTTATGTCAAGGCCTACCTTGAGAAGCGTTTTCACATGACGGCAATCGGCTGGAAGGTGAACGCCATGCCCCACACCGACAACACTATGGTCATGGCGATTCCGTCCTTTGCGCGGGGAATGCCATCGAAGCTATCTATGTTGAGTTGCGGCATGCTGGAGCGGAATGCTGCCGTCGAAGCCACGGCGGTGGCGCTGTCCATGAACGACCTCGAAAAGGCTCCCGAACATGCCCGCCAAGAGGACGAAGAGGTCCCGCTTGAAAGGCAGACCGTCCGCGGGTTGGGTTGAACTGTCTCGTCTGGGATGCTGAGGGCGAAGTGATCCGACTCTATCAGAGCTCAGACAGGTGCCCGATGTGACTTGGCGCAGCCATCTAGTTGCAGGGTATCCCGCGTTCTGAGTCCAGCACCTTGCCGGCTATTGACACGAACTCAGTGTCGTAGCTTCCGTCGTACAGCGTCAGCCTTAGCGCCCCGAACGATGAGTCGATCGCAGTCACAAGGTTCTTGGGCTGCGGGGGATGGTTGAAAGCCCACAGGTAGGCTCCCCCCGTGCCACATACGATCTGCCTTATCCCGTTCGGATCGTAGTTGCCGTACGGGTCCTGCGGCAACCAGCGCTGGTAGTTGTGGTTGTGACCTCCGAGAACCAGGTCCACATGATACTGGTACATGACTTGCCAGATCGGCAGCTCCCACGTGAACTCGTCAGGGAACCATTCCGCAGTCCAGTAGGTCTCCCAGTCGTAGTATGGGTGGTGCAGATACACGATCGTGCCCGTGTACTTCTTCGCGGCATCTGCGAGGTCCTTCTGAAGCCACGCCAGCTGCCATTCCGCTGGTCCGGGATTATCAGGCGACCAAGGGAGCCCATAGCCCAGGCGGGAGTTGAGGGCCACTATGTGCCAGGTCCCGAGGTTGAACGAGTAGTATCCGTATTGCAGGCCGAGGGGGTCCGTGGTGATCTGCACAAGCCTGTCGTGGAAGTACGTGAAGAACCCCGAGGCGTTGGCTGATTTGTAGTAGTCGTGATTTCCAGTCGCGGGGTATGTGATGTTCATCAGTCTTCCGAAATACGGGTCGTAGTAGGTCTGATACTCCTGGAGCGTCCCATCGTTGTGCTGCCCATCACCGAGCAGGAGGAAGCCGTCCAGGTGCATCGACACGAGCAGGTTGGAAACGTCGTCATACTGCACCCTTCTGGGGTTGTTGTGCGGGAAGCCATCCATCCCGATGTCCCCAACCGCCCCGAGCCTGTAGACCACCTGCTTCGAAGCCTGTCCTGGCACGGACCAAGCCGGCAAGACAAGGACGAATACGATCATAACCAAGCCCAAGCTCAACGCCAAAGTGCGCGGTCCGCGTGGTTCCGCCTTGATCCCCCCCGTGCAATCACAGTCTGAGATGCGGCTGGCGTATCGACGTCTCTGTTGAAAAAGTCTTCCTTGTCCAGGGGCCTGCCCCTCACTTCTGAATCCGCGTGGCAATAGCCGCCCCGATTATAGTTGAGATTACTTCGACGGTCCTGATTGTCGACGGATCTGGAAATTCGGCCCCGAGAGTCCCAGAGAAATCTATCCAGCCGAGCAAATCATCTTTGTAACCGAGGATTAGTGTATCAATGAAATCCGCTTCCAGGCATGTCTCGTCGGAGTCTCGCTTTGATTTCAGGAGCGCTGGTCGGTTGACGGTCTGTTCGTCCTCCTTGTACAGGGGATTCTGTTCCTCGAGATAGACCCGGCTGAGCTTGCTGATGACCCCGTAGTTGTATCTGGCCACGGCGGGCGTGAAGTCTGCAAGAGTGTAAACTTTCGTCCTTTGCCTTGCCCAAGCTTCATCGCGCATGCCTGACATGACATCATATCTGTACATACCATCGCTACCACGGAAGCCCATGATCACCCACCGAAGCCTGAACTGCTTCTGTATATAGGTTACCGCATCCTGGGCCATTTCATGGAGGGCGAGGTGCGGTTTCTGGAAGTGCTGGAGCAGAGAGGTAAAGCCATCAAGCGACCTCGAGGTCGGATCGTTCCGTGCTTTGAGATAGTCGAACCTGAGCTTGCGTTTGACAGTTTCTGGGTCCACTGTTGGGTAGAGCATCTTGGCAACTCTGAGAATTCAGATGTCCGTTCGCCAGCTTATCGCATGTTCGAATGTCGGCATTCTCTGCCGCCATTTCCAATGTTCACAGATATGCGGTCGAAGCCGTACATAAAACCTTCTCCCGTCCCATCATCCGCAACTCCGGCGACATGTCGCCTACGACGCAGCTCAGTCTCATCAGAGCTCGAGTGCCGTCATGAAGTACGCGCGCGCGGCGTTGCCTAGTTGGTCGATGTGGACCGCTTCCTCCGCTTGGTGGTACTTCGCGAGCTCTCCCGATTCTCCGGGTCCGAGGCAGACGATGGGAATTCCGATTTCATGTGCGATCAGGTTGTCATCAGCTTCCGATCTTCCGATTACCAGTTGCGGTTTCTTCCCGGTCAGCCTCTCAACACATTTGCTGGCGGTGGAAACGAGGCTCGATCTGGCTGGGGTGACATGGGGGTAGAAGATATCGCCCGGGCCTTCCTGAAGTGTCATCTCGACTTTGCTTCGGAGCCGGAGATCCTCGATCTTCCTCTCGATCTCCCCCTGGACCTCCCGTGGTCCTCGGCTGCCTGGAAGCGGGCACCGAATGACTTTGACGTAGCATTTCTCAGGGACGCTCAGGCTGCTCATCCCTCCAGATATCTTGAGGACGGTCTGGCTCTCCGTCAATGGTGTTGAGTCGTCAGCTGCGAACCATCTTGCCGTTCTCAACTTCATCGAGTCCAGAGCGCACACAACCTTCGCTGCGTCGGAGACAGCATTGATCCCAAGGTGAGGACTCGCGCCGTGGGCGGCCTTCCCCGTCAAATTGACGTCCCAGTAGAATCCCCCTCTCCTGCCGTGGGTCAAGGCTGCGAGGCCCCCGAAGCCTTCTCCGACTATGACCGCCATCACGTTCTTGAATTCTCTTTTGGCGAGCAGTGCCCTCATCCCAGAGCTGTTCTCTTCCTCGCCCGATACGGCCGTGAAAACCACCCTGGATGAAGCGAGATGCCCGCTGTCAGAGATCGCCCTGAAAGCCAGCATAAGAGCTGCCAGACCGCTTTTCATGTCGAGTGCGCCGAGACCATACAGCATGCCCTTCTCTACAGTCGCTGCATAAGGGTCGTGCCTCCAACCGGTCATGACCTCGACGGTGTCCATGTGGCCGTTGAATGCGACCGCGGGGGCCTTCTTCCTCCCGATCTCCGCGACTATGTCGGGCCCGTTTCCCTCCACCTCGACCTCTCTAGGCTGCAATCCCCACTTGTCGAGCTTCTGGAAGATGAACTTGCCCACTGCAGCTTCATGCCTGCTCTGGCTCGGTATCCTGATGAGTTGGCGGGAGAGGTCCAGGACCTCCTTGTCATCGATGAGGGCGTTTGCTTCTCGCAAGAGGTCATGTGTGGTCATGTCGGCTGAAACACGGTTCTAGGTGAAATCGTTGATGGTTCGGAACATCGTGACGCAGCCGCTGATACCGCAGCGTATCATCTGATAAGCATGGGCCTTCGTGACGAGCTCTACTCGTCTGCTGCAACGAATTGCTAAAGAGTAACCTTTATTTGCTCCACGATGTACGGTCTACGGGGGCACGAGTACGGCGCACTGCAGCTACTGCGGTCAACAGAATGCGGACGACGCCAGGTTCTGCGAAAATTGCGGGGCGCAACTTACATCCCCCATTCCTCCACCACCGGTCCCTCCAAGAATCTGCGGAGAGGAGATGGGCGAGGCGGGCAGGAAGATGGGGGAGGCATTTGGACAGATGGGAAGAACCTGGGGATATGAAGCTGGCAGGACTGGTCACAGGTTCGAGAACTGGTGGGACCAGACACTCGGCATTGCAGCCCCTCTTGTTTCAGGGTTCATCGGAGTCGTCATCCTGCTCTTCGCAATCATAGCGTTGGGCATCATAGCGACCTTCTCAGAGCATGCGGATTTCTGGAACGACCTCGTTTCGTTCGTCGAGCGGAACCTGTGGCTGTTTGTCGGGCTGATCTTCCTCAATTCCTTCTCCAACTACTTCCACCGGCGCTATCGGAAGACTTGGATGTGGGTCATGCCGGTGACGATAGCGATTGGCTCTCTAGGAGGGTTCTGGATATTCGCACAGGTCCTCGAGATTGCGGCAGCTGATCTTGGACACCCGAGACTGGGCGACCTCGCGAACATCATCGAATTCATGCTCCCCGTGATATTCGTGTTGATGCTCGTGCTCGGATACCTGATGGTCTTCTGGATTACCATCGGGGAGAGGGGAGATGAGCCTCCTCGGTACAACGAATATGGAAGGATTCGTTAGCGCGTGCTCAAGTGGCCCGCCTTGAATCTGCACCTCATGGCGACCTTGGCCGCTCCTCTTTTACAGACGTTAGAGTCAACCCCGCTCAAATTCGCCAAAATGAAGAAACTTTTAAGGCCCACCATTGCATTCGTTTGTACTAGACAGTTGGGTATTGGGCACCTTCAGACCGGACGGTGGGTGTGGCGCATGTCTCGAACGTGAGTACCAATACCCATAAATACGAATGAACAGGAGCCAAGTGATCAGTGAGACTTTCGGATTCGATGAGTAGGCTCATCCTCTTCTCCTTGCTGATTGGCGCAGCGAGCGAAGGGGCTCTTGTGTACTTCAAGCTGACCAGCTCCGAGACGACGATCGGTTACTATATCGATGTCGCATCCATCGTCCTGATGACCATTGGCGCCGCGCTTCTCACTTTGGTCATGTTCAAGGCGACGCGAAGGTCCTTTCATCGGATCGCCGGGCTGATAGCGCTCGGTTTCCTGTTCCAGATGGTTTTCATGTACATCTACTACTACTATTATCACATCTCCAGTCTCGGGCGCATGCCAAACGTGAGCATCGGGGATTTCTTCTACTTCGGCTCGTATGTTTTCTGGACCGCGGCGACCATCCCATACTTGCGGAGATACGGCGGCCTCATATCCACAAAGGCGCTGCTCATACTTGTTGGATATTCTCTACTCGCAGCGGTCATCGCTGTCCTGAGCGCGCACTATTACTGGGATTACGCCGTTCTTTACGACTACGATTGGTTCACAACTGGTGTCTGGCTTTCGTACATAGTCGTGCCGTTAGCATGTTTCTTCTTCTTCTTGGCGATAGCTCTTCTATACCAATTTGACCGCTATGGCAAGGGACTTCTGAGGTACTACTGGCTGTACTTCCTTGTGCCCATAGGCTTGATCGCTGCAGCTGACATAATGGGAGGGTTCTACTACACAATCTACAGTGCCTCCGTGCCAGGCCAGTACAGCGACGCTCTCTACCTTCTTGCGTATTCGATGGTGATAGCGTCCGGTGTGACAGTCCTCGGGTCGGACCTCCGCGATGCTTCGATGGAACCATCAGGGCCGCACCGCGGGGTGGTCCAGGCGACGGACATCGTCGAAGGGCGGGGGTACATAGTGGAGGACCCGACGAGCGCTCGAAGCTTCGAGATGTTCGCCAAGCTGATTGCTCCCAGAGAGGGCGATGGGGAGAGAGCGGGCTATGTGCTCACTCGGCAGCTCCCGGCACAGGTACGAACAAAGTACATTCTCGGGAACACTCCTATCACCTGGATCGCTACCACCGCAGGCGAGTCGGTGATCGAACCCTCCAAAGCCAATCTTATCGCACATGGCGTGATGGAGTTCCTGTCCAAATCGAAGAACGGCATAGTCCTTCTCGACGGGCTCGAGTCGATCATACTCAACAACGACTTCAACAGGTCAATGAGAATGCTGGAGCAGCTGAACGACTTTGTGATGCAATATCGTGGTGTGCTTCTCGTTCCGATAGACCCCAAAGCCTTCGATCCCCGCGAGGTTGCCGT
>JBGOXV010000048.1:0-9900 GCA_041479325.1 Thermoplasmata archaeon | reverse complement strand
CCACTTCACTCGGCTCGATGTCCCTATTCGAACAGGTGCAGCAGGGTTCCGGACCAGATCTTCGGGAAGAAGTAGGTCGATTTGTGAGGCATCTTCTGCCCCGACTTCGCTATCGTCATGACCTGATCGACCGTGGGCGGCTTGACGAAGAAACACGCTTGATACTCACCAGTGTCCATGAGGTCCCTGGTGGGGCCGGTCCCCTTGACGTACTCGATATCGACCTTCGTATCGAGCATCTCCGAGGTGTAGCCGAGGATCTTCTTTAGGACCTTCTCCTGGACGATCCACACCGGGAGGTTCTCGATCGGGTTGGCGGCTGGCTTGCCTTCCCTCGGAGACGCCAGCAGGAAGGTTCGCGAACCGGGTATCCATACGCCGAACGACCTCCGAGTCGACTTCTCCACCGCCTCCTCTAGCTGCTCCGCATTCGGGAGGCTCTTGAGATCGAACTCCTCCTCGAGGACCTTGGGGAGCCGCTCGAGCAGCTTGGGGTCGACCCCCTGAATGAGCCTATGGGTTGGATATACGACGAGCCCCCGGTCTCTGAGGCTGACCAGGGAGGCCATGATGTAATCGTACGGTTGTTCTCCGTCCGCCTTGTCCTTTGCCCTCCGCCGGTCCCGGTATTCGAGGGAGGTCTCGTACCTGTGGTGCCCATCCGCTATGAGCAAGTGGACCGGCCCGAAGAGCTCGGATATCCTTTCGACCAGCCGCGGGTCGTCTATCCTGACGATCCTGTGCTGCACCCCATCGGAATCGAAGAACCTGAGCTCCTCCTCCTTCTTCCTCGCGTCCGTCAGGATCGCCTCGATCTGGTTCGAGGGTTCATCGTAGAGTAGGAACACCTGCTCCGTGTCCCCGCGCACGGCGCACATGAGCTCCATCCTGTCCGCCTTGTGCTTCGGTATGGTCTTCTCGTGGGGGAGCACGACCCCCTTGGAGAACTCCTCGAGCTTCACGAGGCCGACGATGCCTGACCTGACCCTCGCCGTGCCGTCCTCCATGCTGAATGTCTGCTCGTAGAGGTAGAAGCTCTTGCCCGAGTCCTTGACGAGGACCCCGTCCTCGATCCAGGTCTTCAGTCTCCTCGCCGCGATGGCGTATGAATCGCTCTCATTCCCCAGGATGATATGCGCGACATTGAGCCGGTCTTCCTTGAGCTTCCGTTCGAGGTATCCATCTATAACGTCATACGGCGGCGATACGAGCCTCTTGACGTCCTGCCCGAACCTAGACGTGTTGTAGTGGTACGCCCCAAACGGGATGACCTTTGCCAACGGAATCTACTTCCTGGAAGGGCCGATGAGAGGCCAATCTAAAAAACGTTGGCATCGGCGCGGGCCAGACGAGACCCGCTCAGTCGAGGAAAGGAAGGTACCCGTACCATGAGCCGTCGTTCTCGAGGTATCTCAGGTTCTCCTCCAACATCTCCTTGTGGCCCCTCTCCATCTTCTCCAACTTGGCGAAGATCTCCTTCAGTTTCGGACCGGTCGAAACGGCGTTCTTGGAATAGAACTCGATGGACCTCTCCTCGGTCCGGATGCCAAGCTTGATCGCGGATATCGCGTCCTTGGTGGCGATCGAGTTCTTCCTCAAGCGCTCGGGGAAGATCTCGGCGAGGCCCTTCTCCAGCATCTCCTTCGAGGGTGCCTTCGGCTTCCCGCCAACGGCCTTCAGCTCCCTCTCCAGTATGCTGGCATGCTCCTTCTCGTCCTCGGAGAGGCTCTTCATCAAAGGCTTCGCCTTGTCATCTGAGACCAGGTCCCTGAACCTGGCATAGTATTCGACGCCGAAATGCTCGAACTCGATAGCCGTCGCGAGAATACCCTTCAAGTCTGCCATTCTCAGCCACCTTTCTTGAACGCTTTAACGCTAGCTTCATATTAAGCGTTGTGAAGGACCCTCTTAGATTGTTCAAGTCGACGGACCCCGTCTCTTTCTCGTTGCTGGCACGGGGCGACGCGACAGTGGATCGCGGTCCGAGCAGTCCAACATGAAACCCACGCGATGTCGTATTATATAGCTCCCAAATCCATAGCACTCCGCATTACCCTGGCATACGCTGAGTCTTGTTATGCCCCCACCCCCATCCGCACTTGTCGTCATTCCTGAACGGCCGGTCAAACCCGGCATCGATTTCTCCAGACTCGCGCTCGACAGCGAGGTCACCGAGAGGTTGAGCGAGGTAACGAGATCGATCTCAGCCGGGAAGCCCGTAAGCGGCGTAATTGAGGAAATTCTCACGAGCATATCCGAGCTGTTCCATGTCACGAACATTGTTTTCGAGGTAACGGTGGACGAGGTCAAACCGGTTCTCCAATTCGCTACGTACGGGTTCCCGAGAGAAAAGGCAGAGTCGATTGCTGCTATGCTCTCTTCGCAGTTCTACCCCGGTGACCTTCCCGCGAAGCTGATATCTGACGAGTTCAAGGTCTCGCGCAACGGTTACTTCATCAGCGCGGAGGAATGGATCAAGTGGACCAGGAAGGAGCCAAGCATCGACCATCCCGCATATTACCGGCATCCCGAGCGCGCCCTTGAACAGAGAAAGGCGCCCGACCAGTTCATCTCTTCCGATTTCTACAGGTTCACGATCAGGGGCGCCTCGGACGAACTCCTGGCTATCATGGACATCGGCTATACCTTCGACGAGAAGCTGTTGAAGCACGAACAGGTGGAGGCCATCGGGCTGTTCGCGGACATTGCGGGTCTAGCGATCGAATCCGAGAGACGGAGGCTCCGGGCCATCACGGCTCCTCTGAAGGCCACGCAGAAGACAATCTTGCTCGAGGACGTGCTCAACATCGCCTCTTCCATCGTTTCCGAGAGGGACATCAGGAAGCTATCGGACATGATACTCTCGTCCGTCTCTTCCCTGTTCGGGTTCGGCAAGGTCAGCCTCGTCGTCTATGACGAAGCCGAGGGGGCGTTCATATGGATGGCGCTGCTGGGATACAGCGAAGAGGTGACCCGCGACACGAAGTCCAGACACATACCCACCGCGGTCGTCCTCGAAGATCTCCAAGAGGGCAAGCGGATCGGCAAGTCGGTCTACCTGACGCCGGCTGAGGATATCACACCGCATCAGATGGCCCACTATGTCCAGCCCCGGGCCAAGGAAACCATGGGCCCCAGGAAGAGCGATGAGTGGAACCCGGATGACTGCCTTGCTTTCGCTCTTCACGATTCCACCGGTCGGATCGTCGGCGTGATCTATCCGTCGGACCCGAGAGACGACAAGCTTCCCAACAAGGACACGATCGAGACGGTCGAGATCCTCACGTCCCTGGCGGAGATAGCCTTGGAGAACGCGCGCCTGTCGACGGAGAGGGAGCAGGCGTTGCGTTCGATCAGCCAGAGGACGGAACAGCTCTCACGGATATTGGACCTGGCGTCAAGCATCATGTACGTCCGCGACCTGGACCAGATGCTGGACGACCTGCTCAAGACCCTCGCTCGCCTGATGGGCATCAAGAGGATGGTCATAGGGACGAAGCACGAGGAAGAGGGGGTCTACAAGATCGAGGCCGTCTACGGATACTCGGCCAAGGCGGCGGAAGCTATCAAGGCCATTCACTATGCGATCCGACACGTTGAGGCAGCCCAGAACCCTGAGTCGGTCCTGGAAGTCGACTCGAACGTCAAGTGGCGGAAGAAGCTCGGCCGGATGACCTACTATGTTCCCGTGGAGGGGCAGCGGGTCGCGCCCACCAAGGAGGAGATAGCATACTTCCCGGAGCCGGAACTCATCCACCTTCCGAGGGGTGGCAAGGGTCATTGGCACGAGCTCGATTGGATGGACACGTTCATTTTGGACAGGTCCGGGAAGCCAATCGCCTTCCTTGAGATACTCAAGCCCAGGGAAGACCGGGTCCCTGACTCCGAGGCGATCGAGATCATTGAGATATTCGCGAGCTTGGCGGGGATAGCCATCGAGAACGCCCGCATGTTCCAGGAGCACATAGACAGCAGGAGGGATGCGGAGCTCTACACGGACGTGCTCTCGCACGACATCAAGAACTTCAACCAGGCCATCCTCGGATACCTCGACATGCTCAAGTCGAAGACCGACAAACCCGAGAAGCTGTTGCTGATCGGCAAGATAGGCGAGCAGGTCATGAACACTAGTTGGCTCGCGAGCAACGTCAGGACCATGTCGAAGGTGACCTTCGGGGAGACGGAGCTTGTGAGGACGGACCTCGGGTCGGTGCTGCTTCAGTGCGAGAAGAGCTTGTCGCAGTACTATCCCAACCGCAAGATCGTCTTCAAGACCGTGATCGAGAAGCAGCCGTCCTACACGATGGCGGACGACCTCATCTGGGAGCTCTTCACGAACCTGCTCACGAATGCCGTGAAGTACGACCTTCACGACCCCCTGGAGATCGAGGTGACGGTGCAGAAGGCCATGAGGGACGACCTGCGCTACTGGAGGGTCTCGATTGGCGACCGCGGAAGGGGCGTTCCGGACGAGGTGAAGGCAGTGATATTCGACAGGTTCTCCAAGGCACCGAGGAGGAAGGGCGAAGGCATGGGGTTGCACATAGTCAGGACGCTCACCAGAAGATACAGCGGGAGAGTGTGGGTGGAGGACAGGGTCAGCGGGGACTACACGAAAGGCGCGGTCTTCAAGATTGACCTGCCCACAGTGGACTGAGTCAGAGGTACGAAACGCCGTCCATCATGTGGACGACGGGACCTCCGACGCGGACTGATTCTATGCTGCCCCGGCTCGAGGTGCCGACTCTTATTTCTATCTTGCTCGGCCTCCCGATCTCGTATCCCTGCTCGTTCGTCAACTTGGTGACCCTCTCTATCGGCACCAGGCCCCAATGGACCAGGTAGGACCCGAGACATCCGCTCGCGCTTCCGGTCGCAGGGTCCTCGACGATGTTCCTGTTCACCAGTGAGAGACCGCGCGAATGAGTGGTGGATGATCTGTCTACCGGATCTAGACATGTCACGTAGATGTCCGCGACGTCCTTCGGCATCATCTTGCTGGCCTCCGCGAATAGTGAAGCGTTGCCAGAAGCTCTCTCCACCGCTTTGCGGTTCTTGACAGGCATGATGACCCACGGCAACCCCGTGGAGACGAGCTGGGGTGGGGCCTTGGGATTGACATCCGACTTATCGAGCGTCAGTGCTTCTGCCAATAACTCAGCTTCGCTGTCTCGGTAGATTCTGCCGAACTCGGGTTTGTTCTGTACCGTGACCACCTTTGTTATCTTTCCCCCGACGGAGTGAATCTCCACGGGAAGGACTCCCGCCAGCGATTCCATCTTGACGGTCGTGAGTGGCCCCTTCAGCTTGATCCTGCCTTCCTTCGCGAGAACGTAGAACGTTCCAAGCGTGTGGTGACCGGCGTATGGGATCTCCTTGTCCGGGACGAATATCCTGACCCTGAAATCCGCTCCTGAGCCCTTCGATGCCGGGAGGACGAAGGTCGTCTCTGACAGGTTCATCTCCTTCGCCAGGAGCTGCATCTCGCGAGGTGTCAGGCCCTCGGCCTCTGGGAACACTGCGAGCGGGTTCCCCCCAAAGGGCTTCTTCGTGAAGACATCGACTCGAACGAACCTTGCCTTCTTCATGCAATCGGCCCCGAATCACTCCCTGCATTTAACAATGTTGCAGAGGAGGTCGTGCGACGCTCTCTTCCCCATGTCGAACGCCTTCAGGTTCACGTCGACGGCCTTCGAGGGCACGTGGTCCCTGACCGACTGCTTCAGTGCATCCTCTGGAACTGGGAACGCTTCGAGGGTGCTGATCGCTCCGAGCATCACGATGTTCTCGGTCAACGGATTGCCGGCCTGGTTCGCTATCGAGAGCGCGTCCATCATCGCGATCTTGTCAGTGACCTGGGACATCCTCTCCCTGACTACCTCGGCGGTCATGTACTTCGCCGTCTTGTCCTTCGTGTGAGCTGCCGTCTCCACGACCGGGCGCTGGATCCTCGAGTTCATCAGCACGACCCCGCCTGGTTTGAGGTACTCCACGTACCTCAGGGCCTCCAGGGCCTCGAGAGCGAGCTGAGCATCCGCCCCGCCTATCGGTATGAGGGGCGACGTTATGCCGTCTCCGATCCGCATGTGCACGTTTATCGAGCCCGAACGCTGGGACAACCCGTGCTGCTCGCCCGTGAGCGCTCGTATGCCGGATGCGGCACAGGCCGCGCCCATGATGTTCGACAGCAATACGAGCCCCTGGCCTCCGACTCCGGACATGTACACGCTGAACTCCTTCTGTGGCATGCTCACTCACCTTCCCTCTTCTTGATGGAGCCGTAGGGGCACAGCTTCGCGCAGACATCGCACCTGTCGCATAGCTCCTTGGTGATGAATGCCTTCCCGTCGGCGTCGTCCATGGATATGGCCGGGCAGTAGAAGCTCCTGATGCAGCTGTAGGGTCTTTTGCAGACCTCCTTGTCGACCTTGTTCGTGTCGATGACCTCTCCCTTCTTGCGCTTGCCCCTGTCGGCATACAGCGCGCACGCCCGCCTCGATATGATGACGTTCGGCCCCTTCCTCGTGAGCGCCTCCCTCATCGGGCCGACTGCGGCCTTGACTTGGTAGGGGTCGACGATCGTGATGTCCGTGATGCCCATCGCCTTGATGACGTCCTCCAGGACCAGAGGCTTCGCCGTCTGTCCTCCGGCGTTGTAGTCCCTGCCGGGGTTCGGCTGCTGCCCCGTCATCGCCGTCACCTCGTTGTCAAGTATCACGAGCGTGAAGTCGTTCCCGTGATGGATCGCGCTCACCAGGCCGGGCATGCCTGCGTGCCAGAAGGTGGAATCCCCGATCATCGCGATGATCTTCTCCTGGGCCGCGTACTGCATGCCCGCGGCCACGCCGAGGCACGCTCCCATGCTGAGGAGCGAGTCCCCATATCTGAGAGGGTCAAGGAAGCTCATCGAATAGCAGCCTATGTCAGTGGATAGAATGTGCTTCATGCCGCGCGTGGCGTCGAGCAGCGCGTGTAGAGTCGCCCTGTGAGGACAGCCCGGGCAGAACGTTGGCCACCTGTCGGGAAGTCCGGCCTTGAGCTCCTTCGCCTTCGCCAGGATCGCCCCGTACTCCACCGGCGTCTTTAGCCCAAGGGCTTTCGCGAAGCCCTCCACGACAATGTTCGGGTTATACTCCAGCGATTCGCTGAAGTGCCCGGACCATTTGCCGATTATCTTGACTGCCGGGTTCGCGTCCTTCGCTATCGCGGTCACATAGAGCTCAAGGTACGGAGAGAGCTCCTCGACGATTATGACCGTCTTGAGCTTCTTGAGGAACCCGGCCACGAGCACCTTCGGGAGAGGGTATGTGGTTCCGAGCTTCAGAACGGAGGGTTTGATACCAAGGATCTTCGCAGCATCGACCGCGTAGTTGTATCCCGCACCGCTGGCGATGATGCCGACATCCGATCCAGCATCGACTATTCGGTTGAACTCGGAGCCCTCGAACTCCTTCTCGATGTTCTTGGTCCTCTCGAGAAGGGCATGCTTGAAGTTGCGGGCGGATTCGGCGACAGTGACGAACCTCCCCGGAGGATGGTCCCATGCCAACTTGGCGAACGGCTTCCGATCCATCTTGTCGAGGCTCACGATCCCGCTCTGGTGGTTCACCCTCGTCGTGGTGCGCAACAGTATGGGCACCCCGTGTCTCTCCGAGAGCGCGAACGCCGCCTTGACCATCCTCTTCGCCTCTTCGGGGTCGGACGGTTCAAGCATCGGAGTGTAGGAATTCGGCCCGAAGGGTCGCCCGTCCTGCTCGGTCTGCGAGGAGTGCGCTTGGGGATCATCGGCCATGACGATGACCATCCCGCCCTTCACTCCTGTATATGATAGAGAGAAGAATGAGTCGGAGGCTACGTTCATCCCGACGCTCTTCATGCTCGTCATCGATCTGAGGCCGACCATTGAGGCGCCTGCACAGGTCTCGAGCGCCACCTTCTCGTTCGTCGATATCTCCATTCTGTAGTCGAACTTCGGGGATAGCTCAGAGAATGTGTCAAGGATCTCCGTCGTGGGGGAGCCAGGATATGCGGACACGATCTTTACATCCGCCTCCAGGGCGCCTCTGACGATCGCCTCATTGCACAGCATGAAGGCCTTTCCAGGACCTTCCTTCATAACATCCGCGACGCCCATTCAGTTCACCGCGGCCTCTAGAACGTTGGCTTCCGTTATCTCTCTTTCCCGAACGGTTCAGGTATTCTCCTTCTTGGGGGGGCTAGGGGCGGGCGGAGCATCGCGCTCATCACTACTCTTGCCTCTGAACCTCGAATCCAGGGCCTCTTGGAGCATCTTCCGGACGTTCATCGGGTTCGGCACACCGGTCCAGACAACGTCGGCCTTCTTCCTGCCCCCGCCTTCGGACAGCCCCTGGGTGGAGAACATTATCGTCCCGTAGCCCAGACCCCTTTCCGCGAGTGTCTGCCCGAGGTCGATGTTGGTTATCATCCTGAGCGGCATGTCCTCGTAGGTCTTGCTGAGGATTCCCCTCTTCGTGATGATCCTCTCGTTCGTCGATGCGTAGACGGTGCTGCCCCACCTCAAGTATTTGACAAAGGCGAACAACAGGGCTAGGATAGCGATTATTAGGAGGGCCCACTGGACATACTTGCCATAGCTGTGGTTGTTCACCGCATCGGTCAGCCAGGGTATCGAAGGAGCGCTCGACATCAAGGTCCAGACATACAGGATGATGGACACGAAGAAGAGCACCAAGGCCAGAACGGCGGTCTTCATGCAAAGCCACGCGCTCTGTCGCGTCTCAAAGACAATCTGTTCGCCGCTAGATAGGGACTTCCTCGAAATCAATGCCCTTTTGCTGACCATGGTCAAGCCCAATCGTCGGATGAGGCCATCGACTATTTAGTCTTTGGACACAACCTGGCGGGGTTCCCTCAACTTCGAGAAAAGCGTCAGTGGGTCGTCTATCTCCTTGGAACAGCCAGTGCTCCTGCATATGACCGCAAAGGGCTTGGATGGTCTGGGAATCTCAGGCCCGACCTGACGCGCACTCATCACTATTGTCCCCAGGCTCATGGCTCCCTTCGCCTCCTGCCAGAGCGGGGCGCTTGTCACGTCCTTGTTCATCGCGCCATGGATCTCCACCAGCTGTGGCCCTCTCTCGAAGGTCCACCAGGCAAGGACGTAGGGTGCTGCGAACAAACCGTTGGCCTGGACCTGCTTGGGATGGAAGGACAAGAGGATCTCGCGTATTGCATCCGTGCGCTCGGGTTTGAAGGCGATGACCCCGAATAGAGCGGACGACCTGGCCCATTTGGAGTTCGAGACTATGGACCTCCGAGGTTCGACGAGCTCGCCGACTGCATCTTTCCTGATCATCACGTCCCCGTACCCTCCATCGGGATGGACGAACGACTTGCTCACCCCACCGACGATAGCCTCGCCCATGTCGAGCATCTCTTCGACATCCTCAGGGGGCGCGAGCTCGATCATTGACACGAGGGCCTCGAGGAAAAAGACCTGATCCTCGAAGAGGTACAGCTCCTCCCCTTTCTTGTGTCTGACCATTGCCAGACCAGGGTTCCAGTGATGATTGATCGAGTATTTCCACGCGGCCTTGCCCGCGTCCACCCAGCTTTCCTCCCCGAGGAGGATGCCCGCTTCGATGAACGTAGAGACCGCCTCGCAGTTCCATCCGGAGTAGATGTCTCTCACGACCCTCGGAGGGGTACCCCGAGCCCGTTCGGCTGGCGGCGACCTGTAGTAATCCTCGTTTGCATCTTGGCTGCTGAAGAAGCCTCCGGTCTTGGAGTCCATTAGCACGCCGAGGAGATACTTCGCGACCCCCCTCGCAGTCTTGGCGAATCGCTCCTGCCCCAACACCTGGTGGGCACGGACGAGGTTGTGCAGGAATACCAGGTTGGTCTCGAGCATCTTCTCAT
>JBGOXV010000047.1:0-9958 GCA_041479325.1 Thermoplasmata archaeon | reverse complement strand
CGGTCAAGATCGTGCAGTCGCTTCCAGACAAGAAGATCATCTTCGTTCCCGACACGAACCTCGGGCTGTATGTCCAGAGGTTCGTGAAGGACAAGGAGATAATCCTGTGGCCGGGGTATTGTCCGACCCATGTGAACATCACCAAGAAGGACCTCGAGGAGCTGAAGAGGAAGCACCAGGATGCCGAGGTGCTCGTCCACCCGGAGTGCTCCCCGGATGTCATAGATCTCGCGGACCACGCGTTCTCCACCGAGGGCATCATCAAGCACGTGGTCGCCTCGCCCAAGAAGGAGTTCATCATCGGGACCGAGGAGAACATGTTGCACAGGCTCAGGAAGGAGGCTCCTGGCAAGGTGTTCTACTCGAGCCCGAATGCGGCCTGCCCGAACATGAGGGAGATCACGCTGGAAAACGTCAGGGACGCCCTCATCAAGATGCAGTTCAAGATCGAGCTTCCTGCCGACATAATCAAGAGGGCGAGGGTGCCCCTCGAGAGGATGATTGCGGCAGGCAGATAGGTCTACAGGGATTGTAGCAGCCCGTACCCTGGGCCGGCGATGAAGTAGACGCCGAACACCATCATTATCACACCGCAGGCACCGAAGACGATCTCATGCACGGTCGGCGTCCAGAGGTGCTTCGTCTTGTACACCGTGAATGAGGTGAACGTGTACCATGCGAGGTCACAGCTCCAGTGGACAATGGCGAAGACCACCACGATGATGGCCCCGAACGACTGCGCGTTGTAGATCAAAACTGCCCCGACCGAGGCCCACCAGAGCAGGAAATATGGGTTGATCGAAGAGGTGATCGCTCCGGCCCACAGCGAATCGTAGGGGAAGTACTTCTCATCCCCTCCCGCTATCACTCTCCTAGATCTCACCATCTTGTATCCCATCTGCAAAAGGAATATCCCCCCGACGAGACCTATGCCGAGCTTTACCAAAGGGTCTGTGAAGACGGTGCCTATGCTGAAGAATATCAACGCGATGAGCGGGAACTCGACCAGACCGTGCCCCAAGGCGATCTTGATGCCCGCTCGCTTGTCCTTGTATCCCTTGGCCACAGCCGCCGCGAACAGCGGGCCAGGGGTCATCACTCCGGACAGGGAGATCAGGATGGCGAAGCCAAAGAATACCCAGATGTTCTCGCTCAGCAGCTCCACGCACGGTTGTCAGGGACTGCCAGATATTTAACCCGTGCTTTGACACGATCCGCGAGGGCAGCGCCTCTAAAATACCCTGAGTGAGATTGGGGCGGCGTGATGACAAGAGGGTCAGCTGAGGTCCGAAAGGACCCGTGATGAGCCCTATGAGTGCTGATTACCTCTTGGGGTTGGATGGTCCTCTCACGGGCCATCCACCCAGCATCTAATTTGACAGACAATGCTAATAAGCCCATGGACAACTCTTTGGGATTGGCATCAGGCATGGCGACACCTTACCGGTCCCGACCTTCGAGGCCCCTCGGAGTCACGATCCTCGCGATCGTCCAGTTCCTGTCGGGCTTGAACGCTCTCGGCAGCAGCCTTTTCTTTTTCGCTGTCTCATCGTTGGCAGAGACGGCCTCCGTCCAGCAGTCTCTCCAGAACTCGCCCTGGGTCGCCGAGAACGCAGGGTCCATTTTCTTCTGGCTGGGGCTCATTTTCCTGGCCCTCGCGATATGGTCCCTCTGGTACGCTCGAGGATTCTTCAAAGGCCAAGAGTGGGCAAGGAGACGTGGCAGGAGGCTGGCAGTGCTGACTATCATCTTCGCCATACTCCTAGTGATATTCCTGCCCAACCTTCCCCAGAAGGTGGGCCTCGGCTCACCCTGGTGGATGGTGATATCCAATACGGTCGTCGCTGTTTATCTCGGCAGACCGAAAGTCATCGCGTTCTTCAAAAGTCGCACCGCCTAGGCCTGGAGCGGCTGCCTGCCCTGATGAGATCGCTCAGCTTGAGAGCGTGACGACGTAGTCGATGAACTTGCTCAGTGGCATCCCATCGTGCCAGCGCATTATCAGGTTCCCCTCCTTCGACGGGGTTATCTTGGGTAGTCGGTCATAGACTACTTTCAGGCGCCCATTGATCTGGCCGACGTCCAGAGTGAATATCCTCCATGCATCTCCTCTCTGGCGTTTGAATCTGAACGCGTATATGGGCATCAGGCCGACCCGCCGGCAATCGTCCATCATCTCCTGCGCCTGGATCGCCAGCTTCTCGCTCCTGCTGAACCGGAGGACATCACTCACTGAGCTCTTGACCTCGATCGGGAAAGAGATGCCAGCTCGTACCGCCACAAGATCGACCCCGAGCGATCCCGCGCCCCTGATCACCATGAATGGGCGCTCCTTGATCCGGAGATACGCCTTCCTCTCCTCCAGGTCGCAGGTCTTGGTAACCCTCGAGAGCATATTCTCATCAGCTCTCAGTATCCCCTTGAGCTCACGCTCAAAAATGCGTCCCATCGCCTTCAGCTAGTGTAATGTCCGAAGCGCATATATGGTTTATTGGTTCACGTAGCGAACCTACGGGACGAGCCTGGACCTATCCCTCGGATAGAGAACCGCCTCACGGATGTTTCCAAGATTGAGCATCTTCTGAACATACCTCTCGACGCCGAAGCCGAACCCTCCGTGCGGCGGCATGCCGAACCTGAACGCCTTCAGATAGAAGTCGAAAGAGTCGAGGTTGAGGTTGTTCTCTCTCATCTGTTCAACGAGGACATCGTACCGGTGTTCTCGCTGCCCTCCCGATACGATCTCCTGTCCCTTGTAGTCCAAGTCGAAGTATCCTGTGGTCTCCGGGTCGTCGTCGAATCGCTTGGCGTAGAAAGTGCCTCTCTTAAGCGATGTCGGGAACTCGGTGATGAAATAAAGGTCGCAGTTCTTTTCGCTCTTCATCACCTCGCCAAGGGCCTTCTCGCCCTCCGTTCCGAGGTCCTCGCCATGCTCGATGCTCAGGCCAGAAGCCCTCACCATCTCGACGGCTTCCTTGTACTTCACTCGCGGGAAAGGAACCGGGGGCTTCTCGATCTCTAGACCTAGCTTTTTGAGTTCGACCTTCGCGTGCTCGCGCACGTGCTCCAAGCTGTTGACGACGATTCCCTCTGCGACGGCCATGACATCCTCGGAGGACTGGATGAACGCCATCTCCACGTCGAGCGAGATGAACTCCGCGATGTGTCTGATCGTGTCTGAAGCCTCTGCTCTGTATGCGTGCGCGACCTCGAATATCCGGTCCAAGCCAGTCGCCATTAGGTTCTGCTTGTACAGCTGAGGGCTCTGGGCGAGGAAAGCCCCTCTGTCGAAGTACTTGATCGGGAACAGCGTCGACCCTCCCTCGGCGCCAGCCGCAACGATCTTTGGCGTGCTGACCTCGATGAATCCTTCGGACATCAGGAACCTGCGGATGCCCTCGATTGTCATCGCCTCGATTTGGAATATCGCCCGTATCTCCTCCTTCCTCAGGTCCAGGAATCGGTTGTTCAGCCGGGTATCCAGGTCCGCGCCGACTTTGTCGACGACGCCGAGCGGCAACGGCGTCTCCGCCTTGCTCAAGATGTCTATCTTGTCCGGGAGGATCTCGAAGCCCGACCTTGCTTCCTTGCTCTCCTTGAGAATGCCAGTTACCTGGACGACGGATTCCCTGGGTATCGAAGCGACGAGATCGAAGAGCTCCTTGCTCCTCTTCTTCAGGGTCGTGACCTGTATCACTCCGTCCCTGTCACGCAGTTGCAGGAACGAGATGGCTCCCAGGTTTCTAACGTCCTGGACCCAGCCGCCCACCGTGACCTGCTCGCCGAACAATGCGGGAGTTATCTCCTTCGAGTACGTGATGTGTTGCCATTGTGGCAAGAAATTGCACCTGTTCGGCGTAACCTGATGGAAGGTAATAACTGTTTCTCGGACCCGGGACGCTGTGCTCGTGCGCCTGCGAAAGTTAATCTCCGTGCAAGGCCAATGCCCGGCGACCAGATGACGGTGCGCCCATGGACCTGATGATACTCGTCTACGTGCTTCTGATCATAGCCTTCGCGAAGGCGCTCGGTGAGGCCGTATCGCGAGTCAATCAACCTCCCATCGTGGGCGAGCTTCTCGCGGGGATCATACTTGGGCCGTTCGTGCTAGGCAAGGTTTTCTCGGGCTTGCATGGTATGTGGGGATCCGGAGATAGCGGCACTTTCATTCGTCAGCTCGCGGACCTGGGCATCCTGTTCCTGATGCTCTATGTCGGGCTCGAGTTCTCGCCGGGGCTTATCAAGGCGTCATCATGGCTCGGCACCGGCATCGCAGTCGTCGGGATCGCCGTCCCAGCATCGTTGGGCGTATTGGTCGGAATTGCCTTCGGATTGAAAGGTTTGACCCTTGCTTTCATGGCGGTCGCCATGGCCGTCACCGCACTCCCCGTCACGATCAGGATCCTCAAGGACATGGGCGTCGTGGGCACGAGGACGAGCGGAATCATAGTGAGCGCGGCGTTGGTCACGGACATTGCGCTTCTGATGGTTCTCGGCGTCATCCTCGGTGCGGCGGAGGGTTCCGCGACATGGTCGACGGCGATCTACCTGGCGATCGGTTTCATCTTCTTCTTTGTCTTCGCGATGCTCGTCGGGCGTCTCATCGTGCCGTACATTTACAGGCTCCTGAAATGGATGCGGACTGGTGAGGCCGCATTCGCGGTTGCGGTGGGCATCGCCATTGCATTCGCGATCGTCGCCGAGTGGGTCGGCCTCCCCGGAGTGATAGGCGCGTTCATAGCGGGGCTTCTGTTGCGCGAGACCGGAAAAGGTCTCAAGGTGTGGGCCAGGGTCGAGGACATACTCTCGGGTCTCACGCTCGGTTTTCTGGCACCGATATTCTTCGTGTTGATAGGCTTCTCGGTCGATTTCAATATGGTGGCCAAGCACCTTCCGCTGTTCGCCGCGATCCTATCGGTAGCGATCATCGGCAAGGTCGCAGGCTCCTATGTGGTGGCCAGGTCGGGCGGCCTCAGCTCCAACGAGTCGATGGCCATCGGTTCGATGATGATGGGGAAGGGGGCTATGGAGCTTGTCTTCGCCCAGCTCGCCCTCGAGACAGGTTTGTTCAGAGGGAAGGAGTACCTGTTCTCTCTGCTCATCCTGATGGCGTTCGTGTCCACGATCCTTGCACCGATACTGTTCAGGGTCTACTTCAACAGGGCCGTGATCGCAGGAGAGGTCCCGCTTCAACCGAGGGTGAAAGGCAAGATGGATGCGGACCTGGATACGAGCCAGTACGCCTGAACGTGGAGCTCATCTGGTCTTTCCGCTCTTGTTCGCGATGACGATGCCTGCCACTATTATGATGCCGCAGACTGCAGTCCAGGCGGCGACTCCCTGTCCGAGTATCGCCCATGCGAAGACAGATGCGAAGACCGGCATCAGGTAGATGAAGAAGGCCATCTGCGAGACCTCCCTGCGCTCGAGGGATGAAAGGTACAATACTGAGGACAGGCCGGCGCAGAACACGCCGAGGACCATCATGTTGAGGACGGACATTGTGGTGATGACGGACTTCGGGTCCTTGTCAAAAGGCAGTAAAAGACCGAGGACCAGGGTACCGAACGCCAAGGACAGACCGATGATCAGCATCGGCGGATTCCTCTCGAGCATGCGCTTCGCCGAGACCCATGCCAGACCATAGGACACGGCTGACGTGAGAATGAGCAGGCTGCTCACGAAGGTGTCGTTGCTAAGTGAGATGTCGCCACTGAACACAAGGAGGATGGTTCCGCCCATCGCGATCGCAGTCCCCAGGCCCTTGAAGCGGGTCATCCGTTCATTCAGGAGGAGGACGGCGAAGATGAGGGTCATCACGGGTCCGGAGGACTGGATTACGGACGCGATCGACGACGTGCCGTTCTGGAGGCCCAGGTTCTGGGCAACGTTCGGGATGGCTACGTACAGTACCCCGAGGATAAGCAGAGGCTTCCACTCACGCTTGACCGTGCTCACGATATCAGCGAGCTTGTAGCGGAAGGCAATCACCACGAGCATCAGCACAGAGGCGATCGCGAACCTCACAAACCCCAGAAGAATCGGGGAGAAGTCCTTCAGTCCCTCTTGGATGAGCGGAAAGGCCAGACCCCACAGGGCGACCGCGGTGATCGCCGCCGCGGGGGTCATCCAGCTGCTGGTTGGCGATCTCATCCGTCTTTTCGCGATGGCGAACAAGGATTTGAGCCTCTGGATGCTACATAGAGCGCTTTGTCCGTCGGAGTGATATCAGGGAGTTTTTCGTGAGCTGGCGGTCCAGAGCAACGGACCCGTCGCATAATCATGCTCTCGCCTACTTGTTCGAGGTTTCCCTAGCTTGCTTCTTCTTGCTGATGGCTTCGAGCCGTCTGCCCTCGTCAAAGAGACACCTCACCGCCTTGGCAGCTCTCATCGCAGACGAGTACACGGGTATGTTCTTCACCCTCAGTTCCTGGACGACCTCGTCTATCTCCGGCCCGCCGACCCAGCAGGCGATTATCGGCTTCTTGAGATTGCGTTTCTCCTCGACCAGCTTGATCACAGCGCCCACATACTCCCTAGGTCTTGCTATGCCAGCATGGACGCAGGTCATGACGAGCGAGTCGACATTGGGATCGGAGAGCATGGTCGCACCCGTGGCGTGGTATCTGTGGAATCTCGCATCTCCCGTCACGTCCAGCGGATTCCTCGCGGTCGTGATAGATGGCAGTTGTGGCCTGAGCGCGTCTATTGTCTTCTTGGTCAGGTTCGGAACCTTCAACCCGATGGATTCGCACCAATCAGCCACCATGATGCCTGCGCCTCCGCCGTTGGATATGATCCCGACCCTGTTCCCAGCCGCCGGGGGTTGGTACGCGAGCGCTCGCGCGAAATCGAACATCTCAATGACATCGTACGCCCTCTGGATATGAACCTGCCTGAACGCGGAGTCGTACACAACGTCGGAACCGCTGAGGGAACCCGTGTGCGTCGATGCCGCCGCCGAACCAGCCGGAGTACGACCAGCCTTGATCGCGACTATGGGCTTCGTGCATCTCCGGGCAGAGTCGAGGAATTTCTTTCCATCCTTGATGCCCTCTATGTACATCGCTATGACCTTGGTCTCGCGATCCGCATCCAGGTAGTCAATCAGATCAGCGTCGTCGATGTCGGCCTTGTTGCCAATGCTGATGACGCGGGAGAGTCCTATGTGCTCTCCGTTGGCGTAGTAAATCATGCCTATGCACAACGCGCCGCTCTGGCTTATGAGCGCAATCTCACCGGGCATGGGCATGCCGAACACGAACGCAGCGTCGAGTCTGTCAATAGGGTCCTTGTAGCCAAGGGTATTCGGTCCGATGAGGCGGATGCCTCCCTTCCGAGCGATCTGCAGCACCTCATCCTCGAGTTCCTTCCCGTGTCCCCCGATCTCTCCGAAGCCAGAGGATATCACGATCGCGCCCTTGACCTTCTTCCGTGCACACTCCGTCATCACCTTGGGCACGAACTCGGCAGGCACGGCGATGATTGCGAGGTCGATGTCGTCCTTCACCGCGAGGACGCTCGGTAGTACCCTCAGGCCCATGATCTCGGGGACCTCGGGGTTTATCGGATACACCTTCCCCTGGTATCCTTGGACAAGTATGTTCTGGAGGATCTCGTACCCGATCTTCATCGGGCTCCGGGACGCTCCTATGACCGCAATGGACTTCGGTGAGAAAATCGGCCTAAGCTCTTCAACGACTCCCATCGGCACACGCGGGCATATGAGAGCCATAGACTTGCATAAGCCTTTGCCCGCCTGAGGTAGCCGGCTCGTCCTCCGTGGCAGTTGAGTAGGATGGGATGCTCACAATCGCTCTGGAGATGCCTTGGTCGAGCCATCCTGGGACCCGGCTTTGCACACGAATCAACCAATTTGTGTGCAGACGGGCATCTTGCACCTAAATCCGTTCTATGAGGACCTTCACTTGGGGCGTGTCTTTTGTGAATCCACACGGACTCTGGGTAGCTCTCTCAGGTACCTGCTAATGCCGTGATTAGGGTAGAGGAAAATGACAAAGATTACGTCTATCGTTATTGCGACAACACGTACTACGATACAGGAGTGGCGAGGACGCAAGGTTGGCACTGTTTCCAGATCGTCGTTGACGGAACGAATACGATTGGATATATCGACGGAAGTAGTGTGTTCACCATATCATGGCTGGATAATGTAGCAAGCATCTCGATTGGTGATTGGTGGTCTGACGGAGTCTACGCGAATACTTTCGCGTTCGACGATGTGTCGTTCTCCACAACCTATGTCTGAAGACGCGCGCCAAACCTTCTGAACGGAGAGGACATTAAAACCTCTCCCCAAACCCCCTCTTCACAAGTTACGATAGTCGGACATTGTTGCGTCTAGTATGATGGGCTGGATGACGAACATCTGACGAATGTCAATTCTCGGACTTTTGAGCGGCTACGTCTTCTTCTTGCGCGAGAAGCTGTGCCAGAATCCTCCAGATTTTCCGAGGCCAGCCCGCGTCCTCAGCCAGATGGTCGATCGAATGGCCCTTGAAACAGAATATACGAGGGCGACGAAGATCACGACGGCCCCCATCGCCACCTGCTGATAGCGGCTGTGCCAGGGCGCGAAGAAAAGCAACACTAGAGCCATTGCAAAGAACCCAGCCATGAAAAGGCTCGTCGAAACGAGGTGGTTCCGGAATCGCATGAATCCTTTCAGGGCCATCCGGTCTGCAACAAATCCAGCACCATCCTTTCTTGCAAAACCCGCCGTCACGAGTCTTTCAAGATGATACGATGCAAGGGATGAGGTGCTCAGACCCGCGCCCGACCTGACTTCGCTTAGCCCCACAGGTTTGGATTGCTGTAGCAGGAACAAGTACACCTTGAGCGCAGTTCCCTCGGGGAGATCGGCCTCCTTCCCCTCCCGACCTACTTCGACTTCGCTGCAGTTGGGAACCACTTCTGACACCTTCCCCGTTGTTATCCAGATACTGATCCTGACTATACAAGATATTCCATACTTGAGCCGCGAGTAATAATGAGACTGATCAGTAGAGTGGGTTCAAGGCGGAGGTAATGACCCTGCCCCTTTCACACCGAAAATATATCCCGCGCCGAGGACGATACCATTCGACGGATTATCCATTGGATATGATATGCAGCCGACTTCCCACATGAAAGTGACATCTGAGAACGCGTACAAGTCGTCGGCATTCGGCCAAGGGATAAAGGTCGCATTGAATACGATGGTGGAGCCAGGGTGGAGTGTAATGAGTCCGGGTACAATCGTGATGTTGTACGGCCCTGGGGGAGGGTCGCGTTGACCGGCGTTGTAGGCAATCAGGTCATCTATACGCAAAGTCACAGGCTCAGACACATTCCATTTTTGCGTGGCCCTCACGTATATCTTCTCCTGGTACGTCGCGGACATTGAAGTGATGTTAAACTGGTCCCCCCACACGGCCGCATATCTGTCGAGGGCAGGTGGGAGCGTGGGGATACGCGAGGAGTAGGTCGGAGCTGGCACTGCTTCCAGGACAAGCAGGAATACAACGATTGCTGATCCAATTCCAAGCAGGAGCGAGGCTGTTCCCAAACCTTTGGTCATAGTTCCTAACCTTCCCTCCTATACAGCCACGATCCTATTTCGTTCCATGCTCTAGAATTGCCGTTCAATTCTATTGAAGGGGAGATGAGCTCCTTCTCGACCATTTAGCTTGTAATTCTGCAGGCTACCGAGCTCGCTTGTGGCGCACATAGGCTGAAGGCATCCTCAAAGCTGAGCTGGGACCCAGAAACCGTTAATATATGCTATGCTTCTTATCGGCCACTTGGTGCGCGCACCAATTTGACAGGACCGGGGGAAAAGATATGCCTGAGAAAGTCACCGTTTCGCTGATCAAGGCAGATGTCGGATCGATCGCTGGGCACTCGAGACCACACCCGAAGATGATGGAGGTGGCCGGTGAGCATCTGGCGAAGGCGG
>JBGOXV010000046.1:0-10168 GCA_041479325.1 Thermoplasmata archaeon | reverse complement strand
CAAGCCTTCATCTTTCCACCGCAAACTAGATATCAGTTTATCAGATTTGATTGGCTGAGGTCGGCCCCGATGGATGTCTTCGAAGCTATCAAGGAAAGGAAGTCTGTCCGATCATATGATGACAGACCGGTCCCAAGTGATGTGTTGGAGAGGATACTGGAAGCGGGCCGCGTCGCACCGTCCGCATCCAACGTTCAACCCTGGCACTTCATCATCGTCACGGACCTGCAGAAGAGGACCGCCCTGTCAGCTGGGAAATACGCGAAATTCCTCAAGAACACACCTGTCGTGATAGCCGGTCTCGGCGACCGCGAGGCGTCGCCAGAATGGCACGTGGTCGATGTGACGATTGCTATGGAGAACATGGTCCTGGCAGCCACGGCAGAAGGCCTCGGCACGTGCTGGATCGGGAGCTTCCATGAGAGCGAGGTGAAGGCCGCCCTGAGCATACCCGACAAATGGGAGGTCGTCGCGATGCTGGCCCTCGGCTACGAGAAGGAGAAGATGGACATCACGCGGGCGATTGCGAAGCGCCTCCACAAGCGCAAGACCCTGAACGATATCACCAGCTACGAGTACTTCGGCAAAACAAAATCCCCCTGATAGCCCTTTTCGATTTGGCATATTCAAAGCTATCCGAAGTGATTAGGGCATGAACCGCCATTCCCCCTAGGTGGGGACCGGGCCGAGGACAAGCCGTGAGGACTTGGCCGAAGGGCGGACTATCGCACCCCGAGCTACGCTCCGGTCCCCTTGAGCCCGTATCAATGGTGATGGAATCAGTGAAGGATTACAACACACCGAGCAGAGAAGTCACGATGCCGGGACCGATAGACTATCGGGAGATGCCACGCAAGATGAAGCTGGAGTACAATTTTCCCGCATCAGGCAAGACTTACAAGATACTGGACCAGATAAGCGGGTTGCTGCTCCATTTCCAGAAACCGCTGATGGATTTGCAGGAGCTGATGACAGACGCAGCGAACCTCATCGCGAAGCAGTTCTCTTTGAAGATGGTCGGCATCGGCCTGAGAGAAAGTGACGGGGCCTACAGATACGAAGTGCTGGTCGGCTACAGGCCCGAGACCGAAGCTGTGACGAGGAAGTTGGCATACACATACGATACGTTCACGGATGCCAGCATTTACAAGGGCACCATGATAAGCAAGTACACCAAGGTCTTCCTATCGGAGGACAACCCCTGGCTCGACAGCGAGACGGAGACTTACAACCTGCCTTCGCTCCTTGGGATGACGCGGAGGTCCCTGGACGATTACCTGGAAGGGGACTACATTGACACCCACATCTTGGGCAAGAATGATGATCTCCTCGGATGGATAGAACTTGCTGGAACGACGACCGGGAAGATGCCAGACGTGTCCGCCATCCGTTGGATAGAGTTCATCGGGCAGATCATAGCTGCAGCGGTGGCCTGCCAGCCAAAAGGCATTGGAAAAAGATCGACCTGACACTGTCGATCGGGATCTAGCTTGGGTCACAGCGTGCGCCTTAGGACCCGCCGCTTCGGGGCGGCACCCTGAGTCTGCAACTGAAGAAGGTACTCCTCGATCTTCATCAACCGGGCATTGAGCCTCGCCTGGTTGTCCTTGAGATCTCCCACCATGAACACTAGCTCGTCGACAATGCCGGCCTTCTCGCTCTTCTGTCCCGAGCTTGCATCTGGCCTGTTGAACATCTCGTGGACCATGAGATCCACGGCCTTCGCAGCCTTCTCGAGTCCATCCAGCCGCATCTCGAGGTCTTGGGGCAACTGGACCGATGTAGGCTTCTTGCCCGCCACATCTTGGAGCTGCATATGGATCGCGCCGATGGACTTGTCGAACTTCTCGAGCCTGAGCTCCAGATCCTTCGGGAGGCTGCCGTTCCCTTGGGCGCCCGTGCTCTTGACCACCGCAAGGCCCTTGTCAATCTTCTTGTCAGAGGCCTGAAGGATGACCGCCAGGCCTTTGGAGATACGCTCGTCGATGTTCCGATTGTACTCGGAGAGGACCTTGGTAAGGGATTGCTCTAGCTCCTGGAGCTTCTTGTCCTGGTCCTCCACCCGCCTTATGACGTCTGACAGGTCGCCGACATCCTGCGCCAACTTCTGCATAAGTTGTCTGTCCTTCGAGTCCGTGCCGACCGAGGTTCGGACGGCAGGACAGCTCTTGAGAGCGTCGACGATGGCCAGCATGTCCACCTCTGGGCCGGAGGTGATGATCGCGTCCCTGATCGGCCCGAGCTTCGCCAGCTCCGCCTCGCCCAGCCCGAGTGTCCCTCTGTTCGACTGCTCGATGTGCCCGAGCCCATCGACTATCTTCTCGAGGTCGGTCACGGCCTTGGCGATATTGGAATCCTCAACGGATCGTATGTCCCTCAGGGCGTCCTTCTTGCCCCTGATGATCGCGTCCGCCACCGACATCCCCTCGTGCGAGTATACTGCCACCAGGTGCGTGACGCCGGACATCACCTTGCTCTCGACATAGTTCCAAGTCCTGTCGCACACGGTGACGCTCATCTTCTCGGCCTTCTCGAAGAGCATCGCGAGGCAGTTGTTGGGCATCAAACATACTTCGATCTCGTAGAACTGGTTCCTGGCGAGCACGGGGAGACGGTCAGGCCTCCCCGCCGTGACGGTGTTCAGATAGGCGCCCATGTAGGATATGGCGTAGTTCTCGAGCGTCTTCTTGGCGGGAAGAGGCGATGTCACCTTGGCGGGGTTTTCCATGGAAACGACTGGGTGTTAACTACTATCCTGTATTGAGCTTTTGCATCCCGGCCACTCTGCCAATCAATAGCGCACTGGCCGAGTCTCAAGCCACTCTCAACCTTCCAAAAGCCAAGTCGGAAAGAATTATGTAGGCTCCTCACCAATCCGACCTGAGCTATTTGTCTGGAGAGCAATCCAGAACCTTCGAGACATATTGCATCTGGTGAACATCTGAGCATCATCAAGTCAAAGCGTTACATCAAGAAAGTCGCCCTTGTCGGGGACTCGGCCGTCGGGAAGACCTCCCTCATCCGGAGATTCGTCATAGATGTCTTCGACGACAAGTACATCGCGACGATAGGCGCAAAGGTCAGCAAGAGGGACATCGAGTACAAACTGCCGGACAAGACGGTGTACCTGACGCTGATGATGTGGGACATACTCGGGCAAAAGGACTACAAGAAGATGCGCGTCCAGGGCCTGAGCGGAGCCCATGGGGTCATCATGGTCTGCGACCTCTCCAGACCGGATACGATCAAGTCTGCGGAGGAGTTTTGGCTGCCCGAGATCATAGAAACTTGCATACACGTTCCAGTCGTCTTGGTCGGCAACAAGAACGACATTGCCCAGCCAGGTGCTGCCGAGGCTCTTACCGCCATGTCCAAGAAGGCCGAGATGCCATTTGCAGTCTGCAGTGCGAAGACCGGCGAGAACATCGAGGCTTGTTTCAAGAGGGTCGGCGAGTTAATGCTCGCCGGTGAGCTGGTCGAGAAGAAACCTGGCGTGGAGATGTCAGCGGAGTCCCTCGCCGCCGCAGTCGACGATGTGGTCAGTGACTTCTGCGAGCAATACGGCGACACCTCCAAGGCCATGGAGCTGATCGAAAGGGAGTTCACGAAGGCGAAGGTCAACGTGAACGCCCCGACAAAAGAATCCCTCTTGATGGCGATCGAGTACCTATCGGACGTAGAACGGGACGTCCACGGGAGGGACGTGTCCGAGGTGAACAAGCTCAGGCGCTGGAAGATGATCGACGAGGCCCGCTGACCTGGCGGCAGATTCGGTCCCCGATAGATAGGTGGTTCAACGAAGAAACGGCAGCTGGAAATTGCTCTTCAGAAACTCAGGCCATTGACATCGAGGTCGCCAAGACTGGAACAGTACCCTACCCCTGCGAACATCGCTGCAGACGTCCTATGGGAGGCGCTCGGAGCCGGGGACATCGAAGGGAAGGACGTGATCGACCTCGGATGCGGAAATGGCATTCTTGCTATCGGGGCGATGCTTCTTGGAGCCCGTCATGCGGTCGGTATCGACATCGACCCTGAGGCGATCAAGGTCGCGAAGCAGGCAGCTGCCGACACCGGCGTGAGCGTCGAGTTCCTCGAGGCTGATGTGTCCACGGCCAAGGGTTCTTTCGACACCGCGCTTATGAACCCGCCCTTCGGAGCGCAGACGAAGCACGCGGACCGCCCTTTCATCGAAAAGGCCCTCCAAGTGGCGCACAGGACATATTCGCTGCACAATGACGGCACGGAGGCCTTTATCGAGAAGCTGGTGTCCTCACTGGGAGGGGTATCGTTGCTAGTCAAAAGGTATAAATTCGAGATACCATATGCATTCGAATTCCACAGAAAGGCTACGGAAAGCGTTTCGGTAGTACTTTTGAGGTTTGAGAGATAGGTGATTAAGCTGGCGCGGACTGGAAAGAAAGTTCTACCGGGTGACGAGGTCGCCATCGCCGAGGAGTACATGTCGGGCGAAGGGACCTATGAGATGGACGGCAAGGTATACGCAAGCGCAGTGGGCGAGCTCGACCTCGACCCAAGGGACAAACTCGCGAAGGTCATACTCGACAACCCCCCGGTGGTGCTCTCCGAAGGGGATACGGTCATCGGCGAGGTAACGGACGCGAAGCCCGCGATGGCGATCATAAGCATAATGGCGCAGGAAGGGAACGAGAGGTCCGTCTCAAGCGAGACCCTTGCCTCGATCCACGTTTCAAAACTGTCGAGCTCCTACGTCGAGGACGCGGGGGACGTCATGCGCCCGGGCGATATCATCCGAGCGACCGTGATACAGGTGGAGCCGTCCGTGCAGTTGTCCACAGCCGGGCCCCATTTCGGCGTGATCAGGGCGCTCTGCGGCAGGTGCAGGAACCCCTTGGAGAAGCGCGGGCACAGCCTCTACTGCGAGCGGGACGACAGCACTGAGAACCGCAAGCTGGCCGACGACTACCGGGCCTTCGACAAAGAATAGTCGAAACCAAAATACTTTAAGCCAGTCCGTGCATGAGAGTAGCACGAGGGGGGAACTTCAGTGTCTGACAAGGATAAGGAACTAGTCGCGGAGATTGCACGTCTGCGCGAGGACTTGAAGCAACTGCGAGAGATCGTGAACGTCCTGGTCAACGTGGTCATGGAAGAGGACCTCGAAGACGATGAAGGCGAGGGATTCCCTACATATCCCAATGCGGACAAGTTCAACATCTACAACTGATCCGGCCGCTGGGACCCGCTGCCCCACAAGTTGCGGGCCGTTTTCTGGTAATTGGCTGTCTAGAGCGAAGGCCATACCCTGGCTCTATGTTTTTAAGCGGTCTCACCATTCCCGATGAGGAGGCACTGCGATGGCTAAGGTCAAGAACAGCTACTTTTTGGACAGCATGAGAGCCCAGGAGAAGTGGCGGGTCGAGGAGTGCATCAACCTCCTGCCCTCCGAGAACGCCGCCAGCCCGCAGGTCAGGGCTCTACTGTCAGCTGACTTCTCGAACCGGTACACCCTCCCCATCAAGAAGGTGTACGAGGGGGAGTACTTGGAGAACGCCTACAGGGGCACGAGGATAACTGCCGATGTCGAGCTCAAGGCCGAGGAGGTCGCCAAGGAAGTGTTCCGCGCCAAGCATGCCTGCGTCCAGCCGCTCTCCGGACACATCGCCGCGATGATAACCATCGTGTCCACGACAAAAAAGGGCGACACCATTCTCGCAATCTCTCCCAGCAACGGTGGATACGACGGGTACGCCCCGGAATACATACCGGACATCCTGAGCCTGAAGTCACTTCCCATACCGTTCGATCCTGCCGTGCACAACGTCAGATCCAAGGACACAGCGGAGCTCATAAGGAAGAAGAAGCCCAGGCTCGTGATCCTCGGGGCATCATCCATCCTGTTCCCGTACGAGCTTGGACCGATCAAGGACGCGTGCAAGACGGCGGGGTCGACGCTCGCATACGACGGCTCCCACGTACTCGGTCTCATTGCCGGGGGCGAGTTCCAGAGGCCGCTCAAGGAGGGCGTGGACATACTCTACGGCTCGACGCACAAGAGCTTCTTCGGGCCCCAAGGAGGGCTGATCGTCACCGACGACAGCGACCTGGACGAGCAGATCCGGAAGAACCTCACCTGGAGGGTGATTGACAACGCCCACTGGAACAGGATCGCCTCCCTCGGGCAGGCGTTGCTGGAATCCAGGCGGTTCGGGCCGCAGTATGCGAAGCAGGTCGTCAAGAACTCGCAGAGGCTCGGAAAGGAGCTCAAGGCGAGGGGGTTCCCGATAATGTTCGAGCAGCTGGGGTTCTCGAGATCGCACCAACTGCTTTACGATCCCAAGAAGCTCAAGGCCAAGTACAGGCTCGGGGTCAACGATTTCTCCGTGAGACTCGAGAGATCCAACCTCATCACCGACTCGGTCGGAAGGCTGGGCACCCCGGAGATAACCAGGATGGGGTTCAAGGAGAGGGACCTGCCAGCTCTGGCGGACATCTTCATCGCAGCTGCCAAGGGCGAGAATGTCAAGAAGGATGTCAAAGCAATGAGAGACAGGTTCGACCTCGATTTCCGGTTCGACAGCTGAACCGGTGGCCACGGCAAATCCAGAAGGATGTCCCGGTCTCCCCGACAACCCATGCCAGATAAATATTTTACATATAGAATTATTATGCTACTTGTGGGCCCTGAAAGCCATTAATACCGCCAGCGTGTATTCCGCCACAGTGAAAGAGAACAGGTACTCCAGACAGATCCTCCTTCCGGAGATTGGTCCCGAAGGGCAGAAGAAGCTGAACAAGGCGAGAGCCGTGGTCATCGGCTGCGGAGCCCTCGGCACACACGCACTCTCCTTTCTCGCAAGGGCAGGTGTGGGTCAGGTCGTCGTGATCGATAGGGACATCATTGACATATCCAACCTCCAGAGGCAGACGCTCTTCAACGAAACGGATGTGGGCAGACCGAAGGCGAAGGTGGCCGAGGAGCGTCTCCGACTTGTCAATTCTGAGATAGCGATATGGGGAGTCGTCGCCGACGTCAACTACACGAACGTTCAGAAGTTCGTCCGGGGGGCATCTGTTGTGCTCGACGCGACGGACAACATGGACACACGATTCCTTATCAACGATGCATGCGTGAAGAACGGGATCCCGTGGGTTTACGCCGGAGCGGTAGGCGTTACGGGAATGGCGATGGCCATCCTCCCTGGTGGCCCCTGCATGAGATGCGTCTTCCCACAGCTCCCCCAGCCGGGCGAGCTCCAGACATGCGACACCGTGGGCATAATCAACACGCTCCCGAGCGCGGTCGCCTCAATCGAGGTCACCGAGGCGTTCAAGATCATGCTCGGGAAGAAGCATTCTGAAGGGCTGTTCGTCCTGGATCTCTGGCAGGGGGAGCTCCAGAGGATCAAGGTCAAGAGGAACCCGGAATGCGAGACCTGCGGGAAACGTGACTTCGAGTTCCTGCAGGCGAGAAAGAGGAAGCTGGTCGTCTCGATGTGCGGAAGGAACGCGGTCCAGATCGTACCCACGAAGGAGCTGAAGGGCGACCTGAAGAATCTCAAGAACACTCTCTCGAAGCAGGGGGACGCCTCCATCGTGGACGGAGTCCTCAAGTTCAAGAAGAAAGGCGTCGAGCTGACAGTCTTCCCTGACGGGAGGACGATCATAAGCGGGACGACCGACCTCGCGAAGGCGAAGACGGTCTTCTCCCAGTATGTCGGTGACTAGATGCGCGGGATCGTCCTGCTCTCCGGCGGGATAGACTCACCCGTCGCGGGCTACATGATGGCGAAGCAGGGGCTCGAACTCGTCCTGGTCCATTTCGACAACCGTCCCTTCACGAGCGATGCGGAGGTCGAGAAAGCCCTCAACCTCATGAAGAAGGTAGACGAAGCGAGTGGAACCACGACCAAGAAGCTCCTGGTGCCGCACGGAAAGGCCCAGGCCGAGCTGGCAAAATGCTGCCGGAGGAACATGGAGTGCGTCCTCTGCCGGCGGATGATGTTCAGGGTCGCGGAGCGGCTGGCGAAGAAATACGACGCCCAGGTCCTCGTGACGGGAGAATCGCTTGGGCAGGTGGCGTCCCAGACGCTTGCGAACATCAACGTGGAGGAGAAAGCGACTTCCCTACCGATACTGAGGCCTTTGATCGGCTTCGACAAGATAGAGATAGAAAGAATCGCAAAGAGGATAGGCACTTACGAGACCTCGATCGGGCCGGGGCTGTGCTGCACTATCGCCCCGAAGAAGCCATCCACTTACAGCAAGATCGGCTCGGCCATCGAGGAGGAAGCGAAAGTGGACGTTGAGGCACTCGCGGATGCTGAATTCAACGGGACGGTCGAGATCCATTGAAGGGTTGTGTACTCGACTCATCGGCCCTATTCTACGGGAAGGACCTGCCGTCGGAATACGAGTGCGTGGTAACGCCTGGCGTCGTGCAGGAGCTGAGGAGACACGGATTGGCGGACAGGCTCGAGCTGCTTCTCGACACCAAGATCAGAGAGCTCTCGCCATCTATCCTTGCAGTCCGGGCTGTCAGAGAGGCGGCCGCGAAGACGGGCGACGCGAGGAGGCTCTCGGAGACGGACATCGAGATACTGGCCCTCGCATTCGAGATGAAGTACGAATTGGTGACCGATGACTACTCCATCCAGAACCTTGCCAAGGTCATGGGCGTGAAAACCGCCGGCATGGAGCAGTCTGGCATCCGAGAGGTCTTCGAGTGGCAGGCGAAATGCACCGGGTGCGGTAAGCTTTTCACAGCAGAGGTCGAGGTATGCGACATCTGCGGCAGCTCGACCCGGACCAAGAGGAAGGGGACCAAGAAGCCTAGACGCGCTCCAGGAAGTAGATCGTGACCAGGTCCGATTCCCTCGGCTGTTCCGAGAACTTGTAGAGCTTCCCGAGCTTGTTGATGAGATCCTGCCTAGACTCTCCGGTCTTCCCCTCGAGGTCGTACAGAAGGAACCCCATCGGTACGTCCCCAAGCTTCCAATCGCGCTCAAGGAGGACGTGCGCGATGAACTTCCTCTTCGGGCTGATCACCTCGACCTTCTCGTCGGGGGAGTACTTGAGTTCGCCCCTGTGGACCCTTATGGTCGCGAAGAACCTGTCGTTCAGCTTCTCCCAGTCCTTTGAGAACTGCATCTGTCGAAATCGTGGCATCCCATGACACCTGTCAGTCGCAACTATCACCAAGGCTTAATGATTTCCAACAAACTCCAACACGGGCCGTTCCTGGATATCACTCTGTGAAGTGGTGCGTTAGCTTCATAACGTCGCGATATGGGACCACACCGACGATGCGGCCGTTCGGGTCCACCACGGGGAGCGCCCGGAAATCGTACCTGTCGAACAGCACGGCCGCTTCCCTGAGGGTCGTCTCCGGCTTCAGGCTCACCATGATATCCTCCATGATCTCACCCAGCAGAGACTGGTCCGCTTCCTTGAGAAGGTCTTTGATATCCACCACGCCTAGCAGCTTGTCGTCCCTTTCGACCACATAGAGGTACATGATCGCCTCCTTGCCCTTGGCAATGTGGGGATACTCCTCCTGGGCGTCCAGGACGCTGACGCTGGGGTACACCTTGATGAAGTTGGACGACGAGTAGTTGATGATATTCTCCTCCCCCTTCTCGAGGATGGACTCGATCTTGGCAGCATCTTCCTTGTCGATGAGTTCCAGGATGTCCTTCGCGTCTTCCCACGGGAGCACTGAAAGGACATCGGCAGCCTGACCTGGAGTCATCTCGTCGATCAGCTTCGCGACCTTTTCCTTGCCCAGAGAGGACACCAGGGCCCTCTGCACGCTCGGGTCGATCTCCTCCAAGGTGTCCGACGCGCGTGCGGTATCCATGCCGCTGAAGAACTCCACCCTCTGCTCGTGCTCCATCTCCTCAAGCACATCCGCAAGGTCCACCGGGTTCAGGTCGTCCAGGTGGTCCCTCAGCACCTTGAGCTTGACGTCCCCCCTGAAGCTGCTGATGTTGGTCGGGAGCGGCTGGACATAGGCCCAGGACACGGTGTCGTCATCTATCCTGTCGGCCAAGTTGTAGATGAAGTTCGCTATGCCCTTGAGGCCCATCCGCTTCAATAGGCCGTACCTGCTGAAGTCCACGTCCGTGACGTACAACCAGCCGTTCCTGAGGACCATCTTGACATCATACACCACATCGACGTCCCT
>JBGOXV010000045.1:0-10221 GCA_041479325.1 Thermoplasmata archaeon | reverse complement strand
TCATCCACAGAGGAATCATCACGTTATCCCGGGACTGTGTCGTTTCTGCGCCCTTGCCAGGACTCTCGCCCTGCTGTTCTGACAGCCCACTTTCTCATTGGAGAGGGGACTTTCCTCAGCCGGTCCGCGATGAACGCGAACCTACCGTCAGCCATCCGCCTTCTCCTGGCGGTCGGTTACTACGCCGTTGCTCATACAAAAGTCTTTCCTCCCGCACATGGCGAGGTGTCTATATCACGCGCGTGGGCGAGAAGACCTTCTTCACCGTCACTTGACCCGTTGCGGAATCGAGAAGGGCGGAACGACCTCGGTCCCCTTCTATGTCTTCGGCCACGATCCTGATTGCGAACTCCCTAAGGGCCTTTCGGGATTCTAGCACGTTGAGCCTGCCAATGTTCGCGAACTGAACATTGAGATTCTTGAACATCTGTGCTCCCCCGACGAGCTTCGCAATCATCCTATCCTTTGCCGCCCCGTTGACCGTCATCTCCCTGACTAGCTTCCGAGTCCCGGTATCCGCGTATTTCTCCTCCATATCTACCTTCTGGGGTGCTTTTGGGAGCAGGACATGCGCCATCCCCCCAACCTTGGACTGCGGGTCGTACAGGATGACCGCAACGCAGGAGCCAAGCCCCAAGCAGGAGAGCTGCTCAGGCGAGTGACAGACAGCCTGCTGGCTGATTCCCACGACGTGGGGCTCCTTCATTGTTTTGACTCCATCCTGTCCAGAATTATCTTTAGCGTCTGGTCCTCCGGGAGCATCAGGAAGTATCCTTCGAACTCCTTGTCGAGGGCTTTGAAGCAGGTATGAACGGCAAGGACGGTGTCCACTTTCGCCCCGAGCGCTGCGAGGGGCATGTCAAGGACGGCCCCAAGGAGATCAACCGTTGCATCCGGGGGTGCCGGGATCATGTCTATGTCGACCATCTTCGAGACGGCTATCAAATACCAGCATAGGCAGATGTTACCCACTTCCTTGAGACAGGACCTCTGAAGCTCGCTCAATTTCGATAGATCCACGCTCTCTTTGGTGAGATGCTTCAGCAGCAGGATGGCGGACTCGCTCGGGAGGATGACCAGGATCCCGCTCTTCAGGGAACCGCAGAGCTGCGTGTATGTCCCTGCAACTATCTTCTCGGCACCACCGAGCCATTCCGGGACCTTGGACAGTGGCATGATGTTGCACGACGTGACGTCGTTCATGAGGTCGACGTCCAGCATCGTTCCGAGTGCCGTCGCCGCGCTGCCCGCACCGATGTTGGCGAACTCCTTGATGATTTCCAATGCCCTGCCAGGCTTCTCTTCTGTCATCGCACCTCAACCTCCGATTATGGATTCAACATCGAGTATCAACGCGATCTTGCCACTTCCCAGGATCGTGCCTCCAGAAATGCCCCTGACCCTCCGCAGCCTCTGGTCGAGCGACTTGACCACAATCTGCTGGTGGCCTATGAGCTCGTCCACCTCGAGCGCCGCGCGCCTGTCCCTGCTCTGCACGACGAGCGTGTTGATGCTGTCCTTCTCTACCTTCTCTAGACCGAAGAACTCGCGCATCCTGATCAGAGGGAGCACTTCTCCACGGAGCTGTACGACTTCCCTGCCCCTGATGAGCTTCACCTCGCTCATCTCATAACTGTGGGTCTCGACTATCGTCCCCATGGGAACGGCGTATGTTTGATCGTGGATCCCGATGAGCATCGCGTCTATGATGGCAAGGGTGAATGGGAGCCAGAGCGAGAATGTCGTACCCGCCCCCTTCGACGAGCTCACCATGATGCTACCGCCGAGCTCCTCGACGCTCCTCTTGACAACATCCAATCCCACCCCCCTTCCTGAGACATCCGTCACCTCGGTCTTCGTTGAGAAGCCAGCCCTGAATAGAAGTTCTGTAAGTTCCTTGCCAGAGGCCGAGTCAGCCTCCGACGCGTTCATCAAGCCCTTCGCGACCGCCACGCGCTTGACATTATCGAAATCAATGCCTCTCCCATCGTCCGAAACCTCTATCAGGACATGGTCCTGCTGCTTGGATGCGACTATCCTGATCAGACCCATGGGCCGTTTGCCAACCTTCGCCCTTTCCTCCACGGTCTCTATGCCGTGGTCTACGCAGTTCCTCAGAAGGTGCACCATCGGCTCCGCCATCTTGTCCGCAACGGTCCTGTCCAGTTCTATGTTGCCGGATTCGACGACGAGCTCGACATCCTTGCCCTCGTTCTTCGCGATGTCCCTGACCATGCGGGGGAACCTGCTCATCACCATGTCCAACGGTATCATCCTGATCCCGAGAACCCTGGATTGAATGTCAGATGTGAGCTTGTCAATCAAGGCGGAAATCTCCAAGAGCTCGTAGTCATCGCGAGCAGAGGCCTTCTGCAGCAGCCTGCTCCTTCCGATCACAAGTTCACCTACATTGTCGAGCAGGTCGTCCAGTTTGTCCATTCCTACCCTCACAGTTTGGACGTGCGCGACCTCCGCCGGGGTCGCGGCGGACGCGGGTTCCTGGCGCGCCATCTTCTGCCACTTCTCTCTGGAGACATTAGTGGGTCCAAAGATCAGCTGATCGACATCGCTCATAGCGACGACCCTCCTCAGCGCCTCCTGGAGCTTGTCTCCCGGCAGGAGGACGACGGACAGCTCCTCGAAGACCGCTTCCTTCTCTATCTCGGTCTCCGTCGGCTTCGATTCAACAACCTCGGAGGATTTCGCAAGCTCCTTGATGATGACTACCGCCCTGGCCGATGGCAATGAGCATCGCCGGCCGAGCTTGACGACCACCGTAACGGTGTCTTTGGCTGGCCTCTTCTCGTGCTTATCGCCCTTCTCCGCTCTTCTGACCGCGGCCTTTTCAGGCGCAGGGACCGATTCTGCAACGTCGGTCTTCTCCTCGGAGCGCGCCGCGAGGACCGCCATCAGCCCTTGAACGACTGCGGGTTTCTCCTGCGGTTGTTCTCCCTTTTCGACCGACGCAACCATCCCGTCTAAGGCGTCAAAGCCTTCGAACAGCGCCTCTGAGATCCTGCCCGTCGGTACAAGGTGTCCGTCCCTGATGGCCCCGAGCACGTTCTCGATCTCGTGTGCGGTGTCTTGAACGGCCTTGTACCCCATCATTCCGGCCATGCCCTTTATCGTGTGAGCGGATCTGAAGAGCTTGTCAACCAGCTCCTTGCTACCGGGGTCCTTCTCGAGCTCAAGCAGCGAATCGTTCATGATCCGCAGGCATTCGCCTGACTCGGATACGAACATCTTCGCATACTTGTTCATGTCTAGCTCTTTCGGCAACACGGTTCACTCCTCTAGGAATCTCACGATATTTTCTGCAATGCTCTCTAGCGGGAGGACTCTAGATGCGGCTTCCGCCTCGATCACGGACCGGGGCATGCTGAACGCCAGAGAAGACTGCTCGTCCTGGACAAGCACCTCGCCGCCAGCTAGTTTGATGGCCTTTGCACCAGCAGCCCCATCGGCGCCCATGCCGGTCAGGACGACACCCATAGCGTTTGCGCTGAGGCAATCCGCCGCGCTCTGGAACAGGACGTCGGCTGACGGCCTCACGAAATTGACAGGAGATTCATCGCTGAGCCTCATCAGGAGACTCGAAGCGCCTTTCCATGCGAGTTTGAGGTGCCTTCCCCCTGGTGCAAGGTACGCCATCCCCCTCTGGACTTTCTGTTCATCGCTGGCCAGGACAACCTTCGGCCCATTCGCGGAGGACAGTCTCTTCGCGAGCGAGCCCGAGAACTCGGCAGGAATATGTTGGACAATGAACAGAGGTGCTGGAAGCTCCTTCGGCAAGGCCGCGAATATCATCTCGAGGGCTCTGGGACCGCCTGTCGAAGCGGCCAAAACTATCCCTTTCATCTGTGGGCCTGCCACTTTCTTCATAGCACTGAGTTTGTGCGGCAACGGGGCGCTGACCCTCTTCAGGATCTCCACCTTGACGCCTGCTGCCAGCTTGACGATCTCGACGATCTTATCTTTGAAATTCACGATGTCTATCGAGACGGGTCCACTCGGCTTCGATATAAAGTCCACGGCGCCATACTCCAGGGCCCGGAGCGGAAGCTGGTCGTCGAACTTGTCCATCGCGCTCAGCATGACGACCCTGGTCGGGTGGTCCCTCATTATCCTTCGCAGGGTCGCGAGCCCGTCCATCCGGGGCATCTGAATGTCAAGCAAGACGACATCCGGAGAGAGGGTCCTGGCCTTCTCCACGGCCTCGACCCCGTCCTTCGCGCTTGCAATGACCTCTATGTCAGGGTCTGACTCGATGATGTCCTTCAGAACGACGCGCATGTAAGCGCTGTCATCCACAATGAGGACCTTCACCTTGTCAGGCATCAGGCACCCCTCAAAGTTCCATCTGCAAGACAGCGTTCACGGACTCCAGCACATCGTCCGCCGTGAAGGGCTTGATGATGAAGTCCACCGCTCCTGCTTCGAGGGACTTCATCACCGTCTTCTGGTGGCCCAATGCTGAGATCATGATGATCTTGACTTTTCCGTTGAACTCCTTGAGCCGCTTCACAGCTTCGATCCCGTCCTTGTCGGGCATCACAATGTCCATCGTGATGACGTCGGCCCCTTCGCGCACGAATCTCTCGAGTGCCTCGTCTGCGCTCCTGGCCTCGATGACCTTGTGTCCTCCGGCTTCGAGTATGTTCCTGAGCACTTTGCGCATGAATTCCGAATCGTCCACGACCATTATCTTAGGCATTCTTGCCACCTCCTTGACCAGCGGTGTCCAGTTCGAGCACCTTCAGCGGGTCTATGAGCGTTATCAGTCTATCTTCGTGCTTCGCTATCCCGAGGACATACTGCGATTCTATCTCTCTCGCGATGTACTCCGGCGCCTTTTCTATAGACTGGGGGTCGATCCTCGCGACCTCACTGACCTCATCAACCAAGAATCCCACAAGAGCGTCGGGACCATCAATGACGACAATCTTCGGGTTGCCCTCATTCTTCTTCAGAGGCTCCATTCCGAACCTCGTACGCAGATTCACGACGGTAAGGAGCTTCCCCCTGAGGTTTATCACGCCTTCGATATGTGGAGCGCTCCTGTGAACTTTGGCTATGTCCTCCATGCTGTGGATCTCGCGGACCACCGCGACGTCGAACCCATATTCTTCCTTGCCCAGCTTGAAGACGACGACCTGTCTCCCAGATTTTGACATCATCGTCCGTGCCCCCCCTGGTCAGCCTGTCTCCCCGCTGTCGCTTCTCGACGCCGACACTGAGTGTGACCCTTTGTCCACCTGCTTCGTGATCTCGGTAAGCTTCATTGCGAGTTCTGCGAGCTCGTGCGCGGATGCGGTCATCTCCTCCATGCTGGCAGCCAGGTTCTCTGTGGACACCGAGACGCTCTCTGCAGTCGTGGAGTTCTCCTTGGCGATTATGGCGACCTCGTCAAGGGACTTGGCTAGGCTCTCGGTCAAAGCCTTCTGTTCCTCCGTCGAGGCACTAATCTCCTGGACCATGGCCGCCGTCTCCTCGACCGTCGCGGCGATGTCCTCCAGGGACTTCAGCGATTCGGAAATGGTGCTGGAGCTCTCAGTGGCATCCTTCATCGTGTTCTCCATCTTCTGAGTGGTCTCCTCGATATCACGCTCGACCAACTCAATCAGCTGCTGGATCTGGTCAGCGGCCTTTCTGGAGCCCTCCGCGAGTTTTCTGACCTCATCGGCTACGACTGCGAACCCGCGCCCCTGCTCCCCTGCCCTCGCGGCCTCGATGGCGGCATTGAGCGACAGCAGGTTCGTCTGATGAGCGATGTTCGTGATGATGGAGACTATCTGGGAGATCTCCTTGGATTTCTTGGAAAGCTGCTTCATCGCGTCAGCGGTCCCCTCGACGTTCTTGAGCAGGAAGTTCATCCTCTCGAGGGCGTGCTGGGCCGATTTGCTGCCGTTCTGGGCTACCTCGCTGGCATTAGCCGATGCGCCCGCAGCGTTCTGAGCGCTCTGCACGACGTCATAGATGGCCTTCGTCTGCTCGGCGAGCATCCTGACCATCTCATCTATCTTGATGGATTCGGATTGCGCCCCCTTCGATTCCTGAAGGACCGATGTCGACACCTGTTGTGTGCTCTGGGTCATCTGGCCAACGGTTTCAGCTAGGGAGGACGATGAATCCCTGAGGGATTCTGAAGCCATTCTTATCTCCTTGGTCAGCGCCGCGAGGCTGGACCTCATGTCCATGAACGCCGTGACGAGTTTCTTCAGGTCGCCCATCGCCTCGATCTTTATCTCTCTGGTTAGATCCCCCGCCGCGATCGCCCCTGCGCATTCCGTGAGCTCGATCAGAGGCTTGGATGTGTTGTCAATCATGACGTTCATCGACTTGACCAGGTCCCCAACCTCGTCGTCTGCCGTGGGCACATCCACACGGGTCCTGAAGTTCCCCTGAGAGATCGTTTTCGCCGCCTTGGAGACAGCGACAACGGGTTTCGTGATTCTGGAAGAAAGGAAGAGAGAGAACACGCTGACCGTGAGCGCCACGACACCTCCAGTGATGATCGAGTACGTCAGCGCTCTATCGACTGTCTGCTGAGTGACCTTGTCCATCAGAGCGGCAGCTTTCGAGTCGATGCTGATGAGATTCGACATGTATGTGTTTATGGTCTCGAGGTGCGCGGATGCATTTTGTGCCATGTTCCTGGCTGCAGTGGAAGCAGCTGCGTTCAGGAGCTGGACCGCCGTTGTTACGTCGCCCCCGTAGTTGTCCCATTCGGTGTTGATGCCTGCGAGCGTCTGAGTTTCCTGGGTTATGAGTGTCTCCTGTCCTTGGCTCCTGACCATGGCACTCATGTTCGGAGCGATCTCGAGGGAGTAGAACCTCGAGTAGTTTATCAAGAATTGAGAGAAGCGCAACTGCTGACTGATCATATCGTTGAGGTAGATTGGGGCGTTGGTCTCTCCGAAGCTCAGCACATACAACATGAACGTTTCATGGGCTGCTGTGAGGTCGTTCGAGCCCTTTGCAATCTCGGCCACGCCTTGAAGGGACTCGTCATGAAGGGTCCTGGCGTCACGTCTTATGTCGTTCAACCCTTGGATCGAAATCGCGCTAATCACGAGTATCGGGATCAACGACAGGCACAACATCCATGCAACGAGTTTCGTCGTCAGCTTCAATCTCAAAGCATCACCTAGCAGATCGTGTTCGGACAGCTTTCGGGAGAGTCCTGCAACAAAGGCCGTCCTCGCAATTCGTAAAGAGTCATCTGGCCTTATTAATATATGTCGACCCTCTATTCAACTTTGATACCCAAGACTCAGAAGTGATATTAGGCCTGAACCGTCTATCCGATGACGAATGTCGCTTGACGATGAGCAGTTCCTGATGCAGGTCATGAAGCACCTGTTCAAATCAAGGGGCATCGATATATCTGGCTACTCTGAAAGTTTCGTGCTACGCGCAATCAAGAAAAGGGTTGGCCGGACCGGCTCACCCGACCACACTGGCTACTTGAAGAGGTTGCTTCACAGCGAGGAGGAGACCAGCGAGCTGCTGGGCGCTTTGTCCATCAATGTCACGGAGTTCTTCAGGGACAAAGGAGCATTCGAGTCCTTCGAGAAGAAGGCGATCGGGCCACTCCTGGAGTCCAAGGTCCAGAATGGCGCGCTGTTGAGAATATGGAGCGCTGGATGCGCCACTGGTCAGGAGACCTATACAATCGCGATGTGTCTCGCGGAGGAGATGAAACAGTTTGAGCCATGCAAGCGGCCGCTCGCATCCGTCCTCGGCACTGACATTTCCGAACTCGCGCTTGCGAAGGCGGAGTCCGGGATCTACCCACGGGAGGAAGTCAAAGGCATACCCGAGAAGCTCCTGAACCAGTATTTCGTTAGAAAGGGACAAACCTTCGAGGCAACCCCTTCACTGACCAAATACGTCAGGTTCGCAAGGGAGAATCTGCTGGAGAAGCCAGGCTCAAAGTTCTTCGACGCGATTGTCTGTAGGAACGTCCTCATCTACTTCAGCAGAGGAATGCACGATGTCGTCGTTCAACACCTATACGAAGCTCTCAGGACAGGTGGTTACCTCATGCTCGGAAGGACCGAGACACTAATGGGGGCTCCGAGAAGTTCGTTCGAGGTGGTGGACCTCGAGAACAGGATTCTGAGGAAGCTGTGATGCCGCGGATTCACGCGGTATCGTCTGACAGGACTGTACCGAGTCCGATGTTGCCGAACGCGCGACCCGAGTCCGTGAGCTCATTGAGACCCATCAATTCGTCCAAGCTGGGGACCCTGACTTCTCGCATGAATCTCTCGATCTTGCCATAGTTCGATGCGAGCTCATTGCAGAGTCCGCTTTGCATATCATCTATCTGCTCCGGGGTCAAGGTTCTGGAGATCATCTCCGCCAGCGTGACCCCTTCTTTCTCAGCCTGGCTCACGAGCTCTTCGACATCCAATGTAGCCATCTTGATCCCATCCGAGCGTATGACAATCGTCAGACGATTATCAGCTTGTGCGATATATAAATCTTGTCTTCGGGTTCCAGTGCTCACTTCACGAGGTCGAGCCAGCTCGTGTGACGGCCATCCTTCCCTCTTACTATGTCAAGGAACCTCGACTGCAGTGCCTTCGTCATCGGCCCAGGAGACCCATCGCCTACCAGCCGTCGGTCGACTTCTCTGATCGGCGTGACCTCGGCTGCTGTTCCGGTAAAGAAGAGCTCGTCGGCTGTGTAGAGCTCTGCGCGGCTGAAGTTCTGCTCCACGATTTCGTATCCCATTTCCTCGGCCAGGATCATGATCGAATCCCTTGTTATCCCTGGAAGTATCCCGGCGTTGAGGGGAGGGGTCAGTATCTTGCCCTTCCTTACGAGGAAGATGTTCTCGCCGGAACCCTCGGCGACCATGTGGAGCTCGTTGAGCATTATCGTCTCGTCGAACCCGTTGAGTTTCGCTTCCATCACCGCCAGCGCACTGTTCAGGTAGTCCCCACACACTTTCGCCGTTGCTGGGACCATCCCGCTGCCGACCCTGTGCCATGAAGATGTGTGGACGCGTATCCCGTTCTTCAGTCCTTCGTCGCCAAGGTACGCGCCCAGCGGGAACGTGATTATGAATGTCTCAACCGGGTATCCGATCGGGTTGACCCCCATGCCCTGGACTCCGAAGAATGAGATGGGGCGAATGTAACATGAATCAAGCTTGTTAGCCTTGAGTGTCTCCTTCGCCGCGGCGCAGAGCTGGTCGACGGTGTAGGGAATCCTGAGGTTGATGGCTTTTCCCGAGCTGTGGAACCTCTCCATGTGTTCTCTGAGCCTGAAGATGGCAGGTCCATTGCTCGTGCTGTAGCATCTGATGCCCTCGAAGGCTCCAGTACCATAGTGCAGACCGTGAGACATCACGTGCACGGTCGCATCCTTCCAGTCGATGAGCTTCCCGTTCTTCCAGATCTTCTCCGTTGGCTGTATCTGCATGCCTATCCATCCTCGATGTGTCTACCCAGATTTGATGACTTTGTTCCTAAGCGTTCCAACTGTGTCAAGCTCCACTTCGACGATGTCCCCGGCGCTCATCGGCGATATGCCCGAAGGCGTGCCAGTCGGGATCAGATCTCCTGGTTCCAGCGTCATCACCGTGGAGATGTATTCGACCAAATCAGCATCATCGAAGACCCTATCTGACAACGGGGAATGCTGCACAACTTTCCCGTTGAGCCTCGTCGTGACCCTCGATGGGGCGGCAGTCGATATGAAAGGTCCGGTCGGTGCGAACGTGTCGAACCCCTTCGCCCTAGTCCAGTCAACATCCGTCTTCTGGAGATCCCTCGCGGTGACGTCGTTGAAGCAAGTGTATCCGAAGATGTACCCGCTACCGTTCCGTACATGGTTCGCCCTTCTGCCGATGACAATCGCGCTCTCGCCTTCGAAATCCACCCGCTGTGACGCCGGGGGAAGGACGATGGAATCGCCCGGCCCTATCATGGCAGATGAGGGCTTGGAGAAGATTATCGGCGTCTGCGGAACCTGAGTGCCCATCTCACGGATGTGGGCCTTGTAGTTCAGGCCAATGCAGATGATCTTTGACGGCCGCTCGATGGGCGCAAGCACCTTCAGCTCCGGCAGGCAATAGACCTTGTCGGTCGTGCCCGGGCGCTTCTCCGCGAATTCGAGCATCGTGGACGCTTTGACCTCTCTGACTTCGTCCCGAGTGACCTCACCCACGAAGATTCTGCCCTTGACGGAGAATCTGCCGAACACCCT
>JBGOXV010000044.1:0-10274 GCA_041479325.1 Thermoplasmata archaeon | reverse complement strand
GTAGACCCCCCGCCAGCCCCTTCGAGCTGGCTGTTTGCAGCAGGTTGATGCTGGCGTTGATGTGCCTGTCCATATGCCAGCCGCACTCGCACTTGAATTCAGTGCCCATTCGGGAATGTTGCATTCTCCCACATATCGGGCACTTCTTGCTGCTGTACCTTGGATCCACTTTGATGATTGGGATCCCCTTCTCCTCCGCCTTGTACTCGATGATCCGATGGAGCTCCCTCCGTGGCCACATGGATAGTCGTCGGTTCAGGTCCTTGCCCTTCTTGTACCTGATCCCTCTCAAATCCTCGAGCACGATCGCGGATTCCTTGCTACTAGCAAACGACAGAATTGTGTCGGCTACTTGGTGCAGCCTGTACTCTACCCTTTGATGCTCGCGCTTGCCTTCCCGCTTGCACAGTGCCCTCGATGTCCTTCGATCGTTGGCTTTCTTCTTCTGGAGCCGCTTGCGCCGGTCGTGGTGTCGCTGCTGGATGATGGTGACATCGGGGAACTCGGCTCTCACAGAAGCGCCATAGCCTTCACCTACGAACACACCGTCGAGGCTCCTTTCGTTCGTGTCGAGCGAGAGAACGGACTTGGGGGCATAGGGATTCGGGGCGATCCTCCTGAAAGCTATGACAACTCTGTCGGGCAAGAGCGTTAGCGAGCCGAGTGACCAAGCCTCATCATCCAGAAAGCGCCGATGATACTGGCTAACGACGAGCTTGAACTTGATATGCAGACCCGCCCTGATCGGGAGGTCGACGATGCCCTCTTTCCGGTCGAGCCTGTACGCCTGGTTCTCTGCTTTCATCATCCGCCGCTTCACGTAGGGCGGACGCGGCATCTGCCCAGGCCTCAATCTCATCAATAGTCTGCGGTAGTTCTTGAGGATGCCAGCGGCTACCTCGAAAGCAGATACAAGATGTTGCGAGTATAGACCTGGATGACCTTCTCGAAAGTCCTTGTAGGCCAGCTTGCACAAGGCGTTTCTCGAGGTCACTTTCGCCTGAAGTCCTGCCCTGATCGCCCCATTCGTTGCGAGCCTGAAATCCTCAATCAGGGATCTAGCCTCCGGGGCGAGCGGGCCATCGAGGTAGAAGACGCCAGATCGAACGTGCATCCTCCGATTCACTGTGGACACAGTATTTGATTTCATGGACTACATGCACCACCCGATAATGTTTCAGAGCCTCGGGAGCGGAAACTTTAAGTCGTTCCATAATGTCAAAGTGATGCAATGCACCCAGCTGACCATCTGAGAGGAACCAGGAGCTACAAGCTCAAGGGCCGCAAGATCGTGCTCGGCGTCACAGGCAGCATCGCGGCGGTCGAGTGCGTCAAGCTCTGCAGAGAGCTGATCAGGGATGGCGCTGAGGTCCATGTCGTGATGTCGAAGGACGCCCAGACGATCATCCATCCCTGGGCGATGGAATTCGCATCAGGCAGGAAGGTCATCACCGAGATCGATGGAGGGGTGCAGCACGTCGCGCTTTGCGGGGATGTACCCGACAAGGCAGATCTGTTTCTGATAGCTCCCGCGACGGCGAACACCATCTCCAAGATGGCTTGGGGGATCGATGATACCACGGTCACGACTTTCGCGACCACCGCCATCGGCAGCGGCATTCCTGTCATAGTGGTCCCGGCGATGCACGGGACGATGATCGCGCACAAAATAGTGCAGGAGAACATAGCGAAGCTCCAGAAGCTGGGAGTGGTCTTCCTCCAATCGAAGGTGAAGGAATCCAAGCTGAAGATGCCCTCGCTCGAGCACATCGTCTCATCGGTCATCGCAAGGATCGGGAAACGGGACTTCGTCGGCCGGAAGGTCCTTGTGATCGCGGGAGCGACACAGGAGCCGGTCGATGACATCAGGGTCGTCACGAACAGGAGCACCGGGGAGACCGGGGTCGAGCTGGCGAAGGTGGCTCACGAAAGGGGCGCAGACGTGGAGCTCTGGATGGGGCACGCGGAGGTGGACCTTCCGGAACACATCAAGACCGTCAGGTTCTCCTCTTTCAACGATCTGCAGAAGCTCGTCAGGGGCCACAGATTCGATATCGTCCTCTCCCCAGCCGCGGTCTCCGATTACTCTCCCAAAGCCGTTCCGGGGAAGATGCCCTCGGACCCCCTTGAGATCAGGCTGACTCTGAAGAGGAACCCGAAGCTGATAGACAAGATCAACGCCAAGCTCGTTGTCGGTTTCAAGGCGCAGGCAAGGATGGGCGATGACAGTCTGATCAAGGAGTCGATGGGCCTGATCAAGAGGTCGAAGTGCGACCTGGTCGTGGCCAACAGAATGGAAGACGTGAAGCCTGGCAAGTCGCGCGTCCTGCTGGTCGACAGCTCGGGTTCGGCAGAGGAACTTCGAGGCACGAAGAACCAGCTCGCCGACAAGATCCTAGACAGGGTCGTTAGGATGGTCTGATGGACGCTGAGGCGTTCTCCCCGGGCCATATCACCGGATTCTTCGAGATAGTTTATTCCAATGACCTGCTATCCACCGGTTCCAGAGGCGCCGGGCTTTGTCTGGCGTTGGGCGCTAGATCGAGAGTGAAGGTCGAACAAGCCAAGAAGCAGGCGATCACAATTGCCATCAACGGAAAGCTGGCCGAGGCTGCAGTGACCAAGGCCGCCCTGAAACATCTCCTTGGAAAGGACAAGTTGCGGGTTGAGGTCGCGACGACGCTCGACCTGCCACAATCACAGGGGTTCGGCATGAGCGCCGCCGGCGCCTTGTCTGCATCGCTTGCGCTGGCCAAGATAATCGGCAAGGACAAACACGATGCGTTCGAAGCAGCGCACATGGCTGAGGTCGAGAACAAGACGGGCCTCGGTGACGTGTCGGCGATCCTGACATCAGGGGTCACCATCAGGACCATGCCTGGCCTTCCCCCGATTGGAAAGGTCGAGCGAATCGATGGCTTGCCGGAAGTGGTCCTAGCTGTCATAGGTGGCAAGGTCCTCACAAAGGACATTTTGACTGACCCCGTCAAGAGGGAAGCGATAAACAGAAGCGGGTCCGAGAAAGTGGGTCAATTGCTCCGCGAGCCGACCCTGAGCAAGCTAATGGAGCTATCGGCCCAGTTCGCCACCGAGACCGGACTCGCGAGGAGGGAGGTGCTCGGAGCGATGAACGCGGCCTCCAAGCTCGGTTCAGCAAGCATGTCGATGCTCGGCAACTCTGTGTTCGCCGTCGGGGACATTGTGGGATTGACAACTGTCTTGTCCGAGTTCGGTGAGGTCTGGGTCACGAAGGTGGATACGAGAGGGGCGCGCGTCGTGTCCTCTCATTCGTAGAGTGTGAACAATCGGTCGTCCCCGCCGACGTCGAACAGGCCGATGCGGGCCCCGCTGTCCAGCCATCCATGCGCGTAGTTGACGCACGCGAAGGCGTTGACGAGGTTCCCCTTGTCTGCAAAATCCTTGGCGTCGACGAAGTACGCCTTCGCCATCTTGAGGAAATCCTCGGCGAGCCGCCTGTTGAACGATTTCTCAGGGGCGGCGATCTTGACCTTCAGCAATGCCTCCGACGTCAACGAGATGTACTTCTCCACCCGTTCCTCGGTGAGCAAAGCTCCCTTGGGTGGCATGACTACACCCTTTTGGACGGGATGACCTCGACGCTCTCACCGCCATGCCTCGATTCCCTGGGTCTTATCTCGACCAGCAGGGGCATTGAGACCCCACCACCGGTGATGATGGCAGTACCTATGGGCAGGCGCTGGATCTCCTCCTCCATGCCGTTCGTGAGCCCTTCGATCGAGGCGGCGATGGCCTTGAGGTCGTTCGGGTTCGTCACTTTGAGAATAACCTGCGTGTTGCATTGGCTGAGGACGTTCTTGTCCACCTTGGCAGCCCTCTGAGTGATGATCATAAGCCCAAGGCCGAACTTCCTGCCCTCGGATGCGATAGTCCTGAATATCTTCGAGCACGCGACCACGCCCTGCTGCGGGCAGAAGTTGTGGGCCTCCTCGACCACGAGCATCATTGGAGGTATCTTGCCGACCTTCCGCAGCTCGAAGAGCGTGTTCCCGACCCTGTTCACTATGAGCTCCTGGATGTCAGGAGCGGTTCCTCTCAGGTTGACGATGGTCGTCTTTCCCTTCTGGATGAGCTCGTCTATCTTCGTGCCCTGGTCAGCGAAGACCTCGATCTCGTTCAGGTATTCCAGCTCAGTGATGAGGGTGTTGCTTGACGCCTCGCCACTCGCCTCGAGGACCGCGATGATGTCGTTTATGGAGTAGTTGCCTTTGGTCTCCCTCAGGACGTCGACGGCCTTCCTCAGCATCGTCAGGAACGACCGGACGTTCTTTATGTTCGTCAGACCGAGGATCTCCCTGGCGTCCAGGTTGTGAAGGGTGAACTTCAGGGGCTTCGCGCCCTTGTTCAGATTGGTGTCCGTGGCGAACTCGACGATCTTGTCGTCATACCCCCTCGGTGAGACGCCGAAGTCGCGGGTGGTCTTCTTCACGGTCCCTCTGTGCCTCATGCTCGAGTACTCGCCGTGGGGGTCAATGACGCACACAGTCACGTTGTGCTTCATCAGCTCCTCGATAATAGCTCCAGAACAGTACGACTTGCCGCCGCCTGTCTTGCTCAGGATGCTCACGTGCTTCTGCACCATCGTGTTGATGTCGAGCTCGACCCTGATGTTGTGACCCGACAGCAGGCCGATATAGGCGCCGGTGTCGGTGTGCTCCTCAATCCCGATGACCTTGCGTATCAGGTCCTCGGTCGCCCGAAAGACGATCTCGCCGGCCTTCAGCGGCGTCCTAGGAACCTGCAACAGGTTCCTGTCGTCCCTGTATCCGACCAGAGAGACGATGGCTATCTCTTTCTCGTCTATCTGCACCGGAGTGCCCTGCTGGAGCTCCTCTACTCCTTCTATCGTGAGGTTGGTCTTCCTGGATATCTCAGAAACCTGGCCCAGCACCCACCCGTTGATGTCGTGCTTGGTCTGCACATACTCCATCTTCTCGAGGGGGCCAGTCACGCCGCAATTGAAAGTGAGAGTGCCAACATTGCCGTAGATCATTCCCACGGGTTCGAGGCCGTCGATCATGACCTTCTTGTGATGGGTCGCCTTCGATTCTTTCCTCGCCTGAGCGACAAGCTGGGCTGGCGGAACGCCCGGACCCGGCGGGCTCTGAGCACCCTGTGTATAGGGATAACCCTGGCCAATACTAACGTTCAGCTGCATCCCATCCGACGTCCGTTATATGACGATTGATTCTATTAATGTTTTTGGGCGGGTCAGGTCCACCTGCCCAAATCGCCAAGGTATTAGAGAGAGAACGATATTCCGAGCACGGGTTACAATGTTTGTCGTAGGCGGGTCCGCGTCTCAGCAACTCTCCAAGGAGCTCGCCAAGAGCCTCAAAGGCAGGTTGGCGAAGGTCGAGACCAAGCGGTTCCCCGATGACGAATGCTATGTGAGGATAGATGAGGACCTGGACGGAGAGGACGTCTTCCTCGTCCAGACGACTTGGCCTGACAAGAACATCGTCGAGCTTTTCCTCCTACAGGACGCCATCAAGGAGTTCGATGTCTCGTCCCTGACGACCGTGGTTCCTTATTTCGGCTACGCGCGTCAGGACAAGCAGTTCAAGCCCGGAGAGCCCATAAGCGCCCGCGCCCTCGCAAAGCTGATACAGCTCAAGACCGACGAGTTCATGACGGTTGATGTCCACGCCCCCACCGTGATAGACTGGTTCGAGGACGTTTCCGCGAAGAACGTTCCCGGCTATCCTGCGGTCGGGAGATTTCTCAAGGGAAAGGGGATCCAGCTGGTCCTCTCCCCGGACGAGGGCAGGGCCGACAACGCGAAGAGGGTCGCGGACGTCGTCGGTTGCGAGGCGGACTTCCTCGTGAAGGAGCGTCTCGACGGCGAGAGTGTCCACATCACGCCGAAGAGCCTTGCGGTCAAGGGCAAGAAGGTGGCCATCGTGGACGACATCATCTCCACCGGTGGCACGATCGCCAAGGCTGCTGAGTCGCTCAGAGAGCAGGGGGCGTCGAGGATACTCGCCGTGTGCACACACGGCGTGTTCGCGGGAGAGGCGCTGAAGAAGCTCAGTGCGGTCTGCGACGAGATCTGCTCGACGGACACGATCGAGAACCCGACCACCTGCATAAGCGTGGCCTCCGAGATAGCTAGGGTTGCGAAGGACTGAGCGCCGCGGCCGGCGCACCAATTCATTCTCCCAACCGCCCGATGCGTCCGATGCTATGAGTCCTACGGAAAGACCTTAGGGGAGGAAAGGCGATTCGAGACGGGGTTACGGGATGAACGGAGAAGAAATCCCTCCATCAATCAAGAGCCCGCTGTCTTTGCAGGCCGATTATGCGGATCCTTTGATATATGGCTGGGCGAGCGTGGTCGTTGGAATTCTTGCCCTTCTTGTCTGAATCGCTGTGCTGGTGATGTCTGGTGAGCCTACGACCATGATGATTATCATTCTAGGCGGAATTCTGCTTCTAGCTGGAGTCATCGTGATGAAGCGAGGAAAATGAGGATTGAGCTGAGCCTCGCCTCGGAAGAGGCCTTATCCCTATACGAAAGGTCGAGCAGCATAAGGTGAATCTGAAGGACAGTAAGGAAAATTACGTTCCCTAGCTATTTGCGGCCGAAGGTTACATAAGTCCCCCTCTGTTTCTCGACACCGTCATGAAGAAGGCAGAGGACTTCAGCGAGTGGTACAACGAGATCGTCGAGAAGGCGAACCTGACGGACAAGCGCTACCCTGTCAAGGGCATGAATGTCTGGACGCCCTACGGCTGGAAGATAATGCAGGCGATCGACTCCGACATCAGACGGGAGTTCGACGCGACCGACCACCAGGAGGTCTGCTTCCCTCTCCTGATACCCGAGGACCAGTTTGCCAAGGAGAAGGAACACATCAAGGGGTTCGACGCCGAGGTCTTCTGGGTCACGCACGCGGGCCTGAACCCGCTCGATGTGAAGCTCCTGCTGAGGCCGACCAGCGAGACTGCGATGTACCCCATGTTCGCCCTCTGGGTGAGGTCCCATGCCGACCTGCCACTCAAGACCTACCAGATTGTCAACACGTTCAGGTACGAGACAAAGCAGACGCGGGCGTTCATCAGGGTCAGGGAGATCCATTTCTTCGAGTCGCACACCTGCCATGCCGATTTCGAGGACGCGGAAAAGCAGGTCCGAGAAGACTACGACTTAATCTCAAAGCTCGCTAAGAAATGGTGCATTCCCTACAAGCTCCTCAAGCGCACGGAATGGGACAAGTTCCCGGGCGCATTCTACACCGTCGGGGTGGACACTCTACTGCCTTCGGCGCGGAGCCTCCAGCTGGGCTCGATACACGAGTACAAGGAGAACTTCTCGAGACCATACGAGATCAAGTACGAGGATGAGAAGGGAGAGCACAGGTACGTGCACCAGACCACTTTCGGCATGAGCGAGAGGCTTGTGGGCGCGATCGTGGCGATCCACGGAGACGACAAGGGCTTGGTCCTGCCGCCGGCAGTAGCGACCATGCAGGCAGTCATCATCCCAGTCCTAGCGAAAGGCGAGACCGAGAAGGTCTCCAAAGCCGCGCGCGAGCTGTATGACGAGCTCAGGCATGCGGGAGTGAAGGTGCACATCGACGAGCGCGACCTACGCCCGGGAGCGAAGTATTACGACTGGGAGCTCAAAGGGGTCCCGCTGCGCCTCGAACTCGGCTTGAGGGACATGGAGAAGGGCAAGGTGACATTCGTCAGGAGGGACACTGGAGCGAAATCACTCCATGACCGCCAGAAAGCCAGCAAAGAGGTCCTGTCGATGCTCGAGCTGATTCAGGTGGAGATGTTGGTGCGGGCGCAGAAGGAGATGGACGAGATGACCGTGACCGTCAACTCGCTCGACAACCTCCCCGAGAAGATGCTGAGGATGGGCTGGTGCGGCGAGGAACGGTGCGGCAAGGATATCGAGACTCGTTCAGACAGGAACATCCTGGGTACACCGATCGAGAACGAGCATTTCGATGGCAAGTGCATCTCGTGCGGACGGCCCACCAAGACGCCGGTGTACATCGCCAGGTCAATGTAGGCCAATCAGGCAGTGGACGGCCTCTTTCTGTAAAGAAGCATACCGATTATCCCGAAGGCAATCAAGGGCGTGTAGATCGTGTAGATTCCGATGTTCCCTCTCGTGAAGGGGCTCCAGGTGTCATAGGTCAACCCCCAGTACCAATACAGGAGCACACCTGATATCAAGAGAACCATGAAGAAGAGAAATGCCATTCTCCGCTGCATTTCTGAGCCTTCAGCTTCTACCATCGTAATCGTTCAATGCAGGGGCCATATAAATGGCTTTCTGACCTTAGTTTGAGTCGAACGCTCCCATGGCACGGGTATTCCGGAGGCCTAGGCGTGGCCTCCGAGCTTGCCTGGAGGTGCGGAGGTCCCCAGCTTGAGGAACTCCTCCTCGTCCTTGAGAGCGTTCTCGAATATCTCCAAGCCCTTCTCCAGCTGGGCCTTCGACAGGCATAGCGGGGGAGCGATCCTGAAGACGTTCCCGTAGAACCCTGATGTCAGCGTGAGCAGGCCGGCCCTCCAGCACTTGCCCTGGATGTTCGTGGCCTCGTGCGGCTCCTTGGTGTACTGGTTCTTTACGAGCTCGACACCTATCATCATGCCCTTACCTCTCACATCCCCGATGATCTCCCGGCGCGTCTGCATCTCCTTGAGCAGCTTGACGGCGTAGTCACCTAGCTTGGCAGCCCTGTCCGCGAGGTTCTCATCGATTATCGCCTGCACGTGCGCGAGCCCTGCCGCCATCGTAATGGCGTTCCCGCCGAATGTCGACGAGTGCGAACCCGGTCTCCACTTTCGCATGATGTCGTGCTTGGCTATGATGGCTCCCAGGGGCGTGCCGCCTCCGAGGGCCTTGCCCATGACCAGTATGTCTGGTATCGTGTTGAAATGCTCGCAGGCGAACATCTTCCCAGTCCTCCCGAAGCCCGTCTGGACCTCGTCGAAGACGAGGAGAGCGCCCTGGTCGTCACATATCTTCCTCAGCCGTGGCAGGAACTCCTTTGGCGGGACGATGTACCCGCCCTCTCCCTGGATCGGCTCCACGTAGAGAGAAGCGATCGGTCCCGTCGTGCCGGCCATGTTGAGCACCTGGTTCTCGATGTAGTCCACGCACCAGAGCCCGCACTCCGGGTATGTCTGCTTGAACGAGCATCTGTAGCAGTATGCGAAGGGCGTGAATATGATCCCGGGCGACATCGGACCGTAGCTGTACCTGAGCTTCAGCTTGCTCGTGAGGGCCAGGCCGGCTCCGATCCTGCCGTGGTACGAACCGAAGAATGCCAGATGTTCGCTCCTCTTGGTGTAGTACCTGGACAGCTTCAGCGATGCCTCGATCGCCTCGGCACCGCTGTTGGCGAAGAACGTCCCCCTGAGCGCCTTGCCGGGCGAGATCTCCGAGAGCAGCCTCGCGAAATAGGCCTCCTTGTCGAAGTACGCGTCGTTGGCCATGGAGTGTATCAGCTTAGTGGCCTGCTCCTGGATCGCCTTTGTGACCTTGTAGTGGGTCCAGCCAGCATTCATAACGGCTATGCCCGCTGAGAAGTCCAGCAGCACATTCCCGTCAGCGTCCATCACTGCGGAGCCCGCGGCCTTCTCGATCGTGAACGTGAAGCACCTGTCATAGGCGTAGGAGACGTAGTCCCTGTCGATCTTGATGATCTCCTTGCTCTTCGGACCTGGAGCCCGGACGATGATCTTCGGTGCGTCCCTCGCCCATTCTGGCACCCAATCGGGTATGGGGAACTCTTCGGTCACCGCCTCTGCCTTCTTCAGCTCCTCGGCCGGTTTCGTCTCCTTGACTGGCTCCACCGCCGGCTGGTTCTCCGTCATCTCCATCATCCCCTTACGCCTCCCGAGACTTGTCGAGAGTCAACGCCCCCTTCGGGCAGGCCTTGATGCAGGCTGGGTCACCGCCACAGAGGTCGCACGTGTAGGCGGTCTCGACCCCGAACTGCCCCTCGAAGAATACGCCTCCGACGGGGCACACTGGAAGACATGACATGCAGGCGAAGCATCTGTGTTCATCGAGAGTCCAATACTTGCCGTCATCGTGGAATTCGAACAGGGCGGATGGGCAGAGGTCGCTCGGAGCACAGGTCTCGCAATGCTGACAGACGGCCATCTTGTACTTCTTGGTGCCGTCCTCCTCGATCTTGAGCCTAGGCCGTCCGCTCGCTACGCTAGAGGGGTGAGCTTTCACGCACGCCTTCTCGCATTCCTTGCAT
>JBGOXV010000043.1:0-10343 GCA_041479325.1 Thermoplasmata archaeon | reverse complement strand
TCATTGTCATGGGCCACAGGGCCATCACGTCAGCGGACTTCAAGTTGGACGACTTGTGCGGATCTACTGGGAGGCTCGACATACTGCTCAGATGCGTCAACTCAGCATTCTTCCTCTCCCACGGGATAAGAAAGGACGTCGAGATCCAGCTGATGCTTCTGGGGGAGCCGAACCCTCCCAAGACCGTCAGGATCGACGGCTCGGAGGTGAAGTACCTCAACCCAGACGAGCGGAGCACGGCGGCGCTCATAAGGAACGCCCTGCTCCAGAAGGGGGAAGGGGAAAGGAAATGCTCGCCCGGAATCTACGTTTCGGAAAGAAGCTATGGCGAGGTCCTGTCGAACGTATCAAAGGAGTCAAAGATGTACTATCTTCGTGAGGACGGGGAAGACATCAGGACCGTCGAGTTCGGAAAGGACCCGACATTCGTGATGGGGGATGATCAGGACCTTACGGACGCGGAAGAAGAGGTCCTGATGGCGTACGAGCCGAAGAAGATCTCACTCGGGCCGATCAGCTATCACGCGGATCACTGCGTAACTTTGGTGAACAACGAGCTGGACCGCAGATAGCGCTATTGCGCGGGCTCGAAAGACCCCGGATTCTGCAAAGGCATCTCAGGGGGCTCTGGAGCACTGACCTCGTCCGGGGTAAGGTCGTATCTGACGGCAAACCTGCCGTTTGTGAACTTGATGGTGGCTGAACGCAGCTTGCACCTGTACAGCCTGACTTTCCTCCCCTTGTAGACCTCCTTCTCCCGGTCTACCGTGAGCAGCCCGGCCTGCTCCAGCTCGTGTATGCGCCTGTAGCAGGCTGCGATCGGTATCTTGCAGGTCTTGCTCAGCCTCTGGGCTGACATCGGTGCGGAATAGGTGTTCACGAGGATCTTCTGCGAGTAGTCGTCGGCTAGGAGCTGGGACACCTCTCGCATCCTCTCGTCGGGGATCATGTATTTCGCTGAAAAATGGGGATGCAAGCCTTAAGGCAATTAGCTTCAGGTTATCATGGATGATAACCTACTCGGCGTATCCAGCCTAATCGTGCCTACTGGTCAGTTTCAGGTGTTTGAGACTCGGCACGGAAAACCCCTAATGGGCAGAAGGACTTTACGACAAGGGAATGGTATGACGGCTGGTGCAGATCGAGCGGCTCAGACTGTCGGCGAAGGAGCGCGTCTGGGACAAAAGGACCTCCACCTCCCATCTGGAGATGCCGCAAACTCGCTCGAAGATGACACCAGAAGAGACTTCATCAAGACATCCATCGCCATCGTGCTCGTTGCACTTTTTGTTTGGTTCATTTTCTTGATTCTCATGTTGCCAGGATAGTGTTGTCGAGAAGAAGCAAGTGATTCGACCCTCGCCTCGGTAAAGACCTTAATGGGGGAAGGTCATTGTGGTCTGGAGGCAACATGGCATCGGGTGACCGGGTGACTCTCTGGCGGGCTGAGATTATCGGCGATGCGGTACGTCAGGACCAAAGTGGCCTCCACCTCCCTCCTGGAGAGGCCTCGAAATCGGTCGAAGATGACACAAGAATGGACTTCATCAAGACATCCATCGCCATTATGCTCGTGGCGCTATTTGTTTGGTTCATCTTCTTGGTCTTCATGATGCCAGGCTAGGATTGCCGAGAAGAGTGAGGACACTCTTATCCGCCATCGAGTACTCCGAATTGACCTGGTTCATCGGGACAACTGGCTCGTAGGAACCGCAATCCGGGGTTGATAACATGGGACAGACCAGCCAGCCTTTGAGGAAAGGCTTAATCCCCCCACTCACATCCCCATTCGAGAGTGTCGGGATGCCAGTCTGTCCGCTAGATTTCAGATACGGCCAACCGGAGATGAAGGCTGTCTTCGACGAGGAGAACCGTCTGCAGACGCTTCTGGACGTCGAGGCCGCCCTCGCCCAGGCGCAGGCCAAGGTGGGAAACATCAAGCAGGATAATGCGGACATCATCAAGAAGACAGCATCGACACGGTTCGTCAAGCTCGACCGCGTGCGCGAGATAGACCAGAAGATAAACCATGAGATCACGGCCATCATAAGGGTCCTGAGCGAGCAATGCGGGGAGAGCGGGAAGTTCGTCCATGTCGGAGCGACCTCGAACGACATCCTCGACACGGGCGCGGCCCTGCAAATCAAGACCGCCGTTAGGATAATCGATGACGACCTGGGCAAGCTGAAGGCGACCCTTGCAAAGAAAGCCAAGGAGCACAGGGATACCATCATGATAGGCCGGACGCACGGCCAGTTCGCACTTCCGATAACATTCGGGTTCAAGATGGCCGATTACGCCCTTGAGGTGCACAGGCACCAGCAGAGGCTCAAGGAATGCGCCACACGCGCCCTGGTCGGGAAAATGAGCGGGGCTGTGGGGACCGGCGCCGGGTTCGGGCCGAAGGCTTTGGAGATCCAGAAGCTGGTGATGAACCAGCTTGGACTGGGCGTCGAGGAGGGCCCGACCCAGATAGTCGCGCGGGACAGATATGTTGAGCTCATCTCGCTTCTGGCTAACATCTCATGCTCCATCGAGAAGTTCGCCACCGAGGTCAGAAACCTGCAGAGGAGCGAGATAGCCGAAGTCTCTGAGCCGTTCGATGAGGGCGTGCAGGTAGGCAGCTCGACTATGGCGCAGAAGAGGAACCCGGTGATGGCGGAGAACGTATGCGGGCTCGCCAGGATAGTGCGTGGGTTCGTGACGCCTTCATTCGAGTCCGCGATCTTGTGGCACGAGCGGGACCTGGCGAATTCGTCCGCGGAGAGGTTCTTCGTCCCTCATTCGTTCATACTCGTGGACGACATGTTGGTCAAGCTCGACACTCTGTTCTCCGGGTTGGTCGTGAACGTCGAGCAGATGAAGAGCACCATAGCCAGGGCCGGAAGCGCGACGATGGCCGAGCCGGTCCTGCTGGCACTGGTAGGCAAGGGATTGGGAAGACAGGATGCTCATGAGCTCATTCGAAGGTGCAGCATGGAGGCGCAGAAGGTTGGCGAGGATTTCAAGACTAGGTTGATGAAGACCAGGGAGGTCACCTCGCTCCTGTCCGAGAAGGAGATTGATGCCGCGATCGACCCCAAGGCATATCTCGGAAGCACTGGCCAGACGATAGACAACATACTCAGGATCGTTTCGTCAGGAAAGTAGAAATACGACGCCTCTTCTCCACGGACAGAAGGGCCCTTAGATCAGTGGCAGATCGCTTCCTTCGCAAGGAAGAGGCCGTGGGTTCAAATCCCACAGGGTCCATTTGAATTCTTTTGTTGATATAATTATTTTCTGGAATAAATCCATAAGAGGGATAGATCATACTCGCACCTTAATGGTTTCAAAGGAAACGGATCTCTCCCTACCAGTGAGAGAAGAAAGTCTATGGCCATCCGGCGAATTGCTGCATCTAGTGGGCCTTTCTTATCCGGGCGACTCGAGTAGGCTGGTTGTTGTGCTGACCAGTGAGGAGCTGAAAATCTCTTCAATCAAGTCCTCGGATGATGAGTTGCCACCGTACCACCCCGACGATCGCGAGGGTCATACTTTCAATACTCCCGACCTGAAGGACACAAGGCGGTATCCGACCTCAAGCATAAGCAGAGTGCGTGTCTCCCACTGGGGCATATCGAGTGTAGTTAAGGTCTGGGTTCGAGAACCGGCAGGACGAGAAAAGAGGGTCCTCAGAATCTACTTCGTGGAGGCTTTTCCGAGAACGATTGTAGAACTCGCGAAGAAGGCGCGAGAGCAGGGATTCGCGGGACCGGGCATCAAAGTGCTGGGAAACGAGCGCAGAATCTTCGACAAGGAGGTCGAGAGGCAGTTCATGCGCGCCGCACCGAACGCATCAGTCGTGCTGAAAGGTCATGCTCTGAGCATTGAAGACTTTGGTTGGCTAGTCAGATGAAGCAATCTGATTCTTGGAAAAGACCTTAGGGAGGGCAGACGGGATATCCAGCACAAAATTGATACGCTGGAAACGGTCTCGCATAATCGGTCAGAACGTGTCAAGAGGACTCCCTACCCAATTGGGAGAGTTGCGCGCCGAAGAAACGAGGCTGGACCTAATCGATCATCGAGATTCCGATTCCGAAGACCCAGCGCAACACGCTGAACGCAGCACAGGATGGGATATGACCTATCAACTCATCGGTCTTGCACTCGCCCTCTTGTTTGTGATTGTTCTACTCCTGTTGCTACGATAGGTCTGATCATTTGTCGGACAAGCTAGGAGTGAAAGAGAAGAGGTTCTGAGCCTCGCCTCGGAAAAGACCTTAGGGGAGGAAAGGCGAATCCTTCATTGAGATTCAGGGGCGTGCTCCAATGCCGGAAGTAGTTGGATCAGCGACTGTTGCGGCAAGCCCAGACTCGGCATTCGATTTGGCTTTGACCTATCTGTCACACATTGGCTACACGGTTGTTGAGTCAACAAGGCCTTCACGCATCGAGCTGGAAAGGGGGAGTAGTTGGTTAGATTCAAGCTGGGACAAGAGACCTGTCAGATTGACAGTCACTCTTGAACAACTTGGAAACACAACCTTGGTACGCTTTGCGCACAAAGTCAGTCCGGTGATGTGGGTGGGGGATGAGCAGGGTCATAGTGCAAGCGAAGTCCTTGCGTTCGGCGACTTTGCAAGAGCGCAGGCGGCCGCTACGCAGCCATCTCCCATAGAGAGGCAGGTCATAGTGAAGGTGAAGTGTCAATACTGCGGCACTCTCAACGATCAGGAAGCTTCGAAATGCACATCTTGCGGCGCCAACATCTAGCGAAAAAGGAAAGGGGTTAGAGCCGCGACTCGGAAAAGACCTTAGGTGAGGAATGGCGATTATGGCGGAGGTAAGAACGTGAAGGGTTCTGAAGAGAGAGGAACAGTTCCGAAAACCAGCGTGAAGCGATCCAACAAGCCTCTCGCCGGAGGCATACTCATCCTTTTGGCCGGCATAGGTACGTTGGTTTTTGTTCTTCTAGGTTACCTGACTTATCATACGGGACCGGCTGCTCAAATGTTGCGAGGATACACAGGAATCATTGATTCCTTGAGCATCCTTTGGGCAGTTACGGCGATACCCTCAGTTTTGGGGGGGTTGTTGGCAATCGGTCGTAGGAGTTTCGGAGGGGCCATGATAGGAGCTGTCTGTTCACTGATTGGGATAGGTTTCTTACTGGGCGCCCCTGGACTTGTATTGGTTGTTCTGTCGAGAGACGAATTCCCTAAGAACTCAAAGAAACAGGACCAATCATTGGAAGGAAGAAGGGAAGGGGTTTGAACCTCGACTCTGAAAAGAAAGTGGGGAAGGAAAGGCGATGCAAGAACCACGGACCACAGCAAGGAAGAAGTACCTCGAGATTGCCGCTCCCGTGGGGATCATTGCCATTGGACTGATGCTTGTGTTGGTTGTGCTAGCCCCAAGAGGATGGCAGTATCTCGTACTCCTTGATCTTGCGACACTCATGGTTGTGGTGGCCTATGCATTGAGGAGGGCCGAGATTGCCGAGGGGTATCCCCATAAGATTCCCGATGATGTCCAAGAAAGATGCGATATCTGTGATGAGAAGATTCCCCAGAAGGACATGCCAGAACATACATCGGGCATGCATCCGAGCTACTCGGCCGCTATTAGACAATCATTCATCTTGGCGGCGGCTGTGATGGCCCTGGTGACAACGACTCTGCTGCTTGCGACGGTGAAGTACATAATGAGCCTCCAGGCGGAAGACATGCTGGTCGTGTTCTTCCTACTCTTCGCTTCCGCATTCCTTGCTGGGGCGTTCTTAGGAAGCTGCTGGATGAAGAGAAAGGGGAGGACGATTCGAGCCTTTTGGAAAGCCACTCGAAGGGACCCAAGATAGATACACGCCCTCGCTAACTTCACATGACCCTAGTGGTTGATAGCGGCACGTCGTTCACGGGGATCGTGTCGGCCGCCGCCAATCCACGTTTCTTGCCCGTTGTCAGCACCATGTCCCCACGACGTCAACGAAGTGTGCCTGATCAGGCATCTTCGTGCCACTTCAAACACAAAGCCCTAGAAACCCCGTAGAATCGCGCTAGAACTGAGCGGCTGGGTGAAGAGCATTACGATGGAAGATCCTCGCACTCTCCATTTTGATTGATTTCAGAAAAAGAACGTCTGGCTAAGCCTGGGTTCAAATCCCACAGGGTTCACCATTTTGCTGGGAATGTCCAAAATTGCCTTATCGGGGGATCTCACCGCTTTCTCGCGGCTGAGAACGACCCACGGATCCGAGATTCCCGGCATATCTGTCAACTCAGGGGTCTTCGAGCATGACGCTTGATTTGCGGACAGATTCTGCCGCGCATGTGTCGACCTTGATCCTTTCTCGGTAGTTCCTGGATGACAGGATTAGGTACATCGCAGAGGACGCCATAAGCATCCCTCCTGCGACGACCCATGCTGTGCGAATCGACGTTACCTCAGCGATGTAGCCAAAGGTCAGGGCCCCGGTCATAACCCCGATCTGCAGAACGAACGATTCGAAGGACATCAGAGTGGACCTGCGTTCGCCGGGGACTTGCGAATTGAATATCGTGGCGTGGGGCGAATTGGACATTCCGTTGATGAGCAGGAAGGACATGAAGAAGACCGCAAATCCCAAAACCGTATTCTGAAACGCCAGGACGATGAGGGAGGCGCCCAGGAATAGTCTCAGACCCAAGAGTATCTGGGGGTAGTCCTTGCCCAACTTCGAACACATGGGGGTGATCAGGATATTGCCAACAGAGGCTGCCATAAAATACCCGGCCGCCATGACTCCGAATATCCAGCTCTGTTCGTTCGCGCCCAGAATGCCTTTCAACTGCGGCTGCCAGAACACCTCCAGGCTCATCATGCCGAACCCAAGCACCAGAGATGCGACCATCAGGGCCAGGATCACCCTGTTCTTGACACCATACTTGATCGACGCTGAGACGACTTCCGGGAACTGCCTGAGCCCGGACAATACGCCCGATGAATGGGCTTGATTGGCAACCTCGACGACGAGGATCGAGGTCATGATGAACTGGGCGACCAGCGCGACGCTCATAACGAGCAGGTTCGCGGAGTAGATGCTCGTCCCGAGCGTCCCCTCCAGGGAGCTGCCCAGGGTCATCGGTATCACTCCACCCAAGAGCGAGCCAGCGGCGAGTCCTGCTGGTATGAAGATGTTGGCCTTCGCGAGCGCCTTCTGCAGGTCACCCTTCGGGTATGCATGCTTGAACTCGTCCACGAACCAAGCGTCGATCGTTCCCGAAGACAGCGCCCTCGCGGTACCAGTGCCGAAGAAGCCTATGAGCAGGCCGGCGTAGTTCCACGATACGATCAACCAGACGACAGAAGCGAGCTGCACAATCACGGATATCAGATAGACCCGCTTCCGGCCGATGCTGTCGGAGAGACCTCCGGTCGGCAATTCGAGCAAGACCAAGGCGGCAGAGTAGACGGCCACTGTCGTTCCCACCCGAAGACTGTCAAGGCCCTTGTCAATCAGAAACAGTATCATTATGGGGAAGAAAAGGCCCACGATGAACCAGTGAGTGGTTTGGTTCAGTGTGTATATGGATATCAGACTCAACTTCATTCTACTGGCATCCTGTTTTTTGGCGGTCAATAGGGTCCTGCGACATAAAGAATTGCCTGGCCAACGGAAGGCAGACACCGCGTGACCTCAGATGTCCGTCCAGAGGAGCCACGATCCTGCCGGACCTACTGGCCTGCCGACTGGGCCATGTCCAGTTGACATATCACATGATACAGAACGCTTGTCGTTTCATCGGAAAGACGGAGGAGTCCGACGATGATTTCGGTTGAGACTCTCGCTCGCCGCAGCTTTGTTTCGCGTGCCCCCTGTGGAATGCGGTTAGAGGGTTCGAACGAGCAATCCTTGAAGAAGATACGAAAATACTGAAAAGAAGAGGTTTGGGATCAGAGAACTTACTTCTTATGATTCCTGACCATGCTCGCGATCGCCACGACAAACATCATTCCGACCATGGGGATCAGGACTTGCGAGAACTCCGGTATCACAGTTGTGCTCGGCCTGACGACAGTGTTTGTGTCTAGTGTGACTGCGCCGGTCCGTGCCAACGCCCTGCCGGTCAGTGTCGCGCCGTGATCAAGGGTGACCGATGCTTGAGCCATAATGGTCCCCACGAACGTCGAGTTCACTCCGAGAGTCGCCGAACTGCCCACCTGCCAAAACACGTGGGAAGCCTGGGCGCCACCAGTCAGATTGACCGCGCGACCTGTAGTCAAGGTGAGCGTGGAGGCCATCTGGAAGATCCAAACATCACTCGCGGTGCCGGAGAGTGTGAGGTTGCCCGACGATACCGCAAGCGAGGACGTGGACTTGTAGAGGCCAGCAACGAGGGTCTGTCCGCCCAGGTTTCCGGACACCGTGATAGCAGAGGTTGTCCGTCCAGCGGCGTCGTTATACGCTGTGGTCAAGTCGTCCTGGGCAGTTCTTGCAGTTGCATTGAATATTTGTGTAGTCCCGGTAATCTGTGCGGACGTTAGTCCAGTCAATGAGGTACCTGTGGACAATCCAACATCCCCAGTGACATGGGTCGTGGAGCCGGTGTTGGTGACCGTGGTGTTGCCTAGAATCGCGAAATTGGCAGCCGTTCCCAGGTTCACAGTTGCTGGACCAGCGGCATTGACCGGAACTGATGCAAAGAATCCCAGAATAATGACCATTGGAACAACGATCATTGAGATGAGTAGTGCAAGCGAATGCCGACCCCTAAGTGCTCTCCTCCCGTGCTTTGCGCTCAAACGCTCTCCCATCGGACCACTATTAACACGACTGTTCTCCATTCTTTCACATCCATAGCATGCGGATATTGCCGCGAGGCTCAAAGTCTGGAGACGGCATAAGTACCCTTTCCCTCTCCTGTCCGGTAAGCCTGCTACGGAAATATCTGGAATATCGAAGAGAAGAATGTACGCCAAATGGTGTCTGACTACTTGGAAACGGTAAGAAGGAATTGAAAAGGGTTTGCCCGTCTCTCGACTCCTCCCTCCGAGTAGGTACCCTCCGTGCAGTAGCATTTCGGAGGATCAGCTGGCCAGTCTCGAGGTTACTTATCGCGCATTGTCCACTGAGTTTATCAAGGTACACAACTACGGGAGGAAGTTGACCCGATGTCGCTCGCAGAAGAAGGCTTATCACGATTCACGGGATTACTGCTCAGAAGGTGCCTGAGATGCGCTGCTCCAGATGTGGTTTCCTAAATCCAGCAGGTTATCCGTACTGTGGGAAGTGCGGGAAGATGATCCTCACGGGGAAGGAGCATAACCACGTCATCACTCTTTGCCACGAGGTAAATGAATCACTAGCGCGACACATTAAAGACCTGGAGCATCGACCGAGCGCCGAGAGATCGAAGACGGCAGCCGATTTCAAGAAGAGGACTGGAATGCCAGCCGCCCAAGCGGCGGAGAGGATGCAACGACTGGAGAGGCACCTCAAAGAGAAGAAGTTTGACGCTGCGGCTTCGACCGAAGCTCCGGTCAAGGGACTGGCTGACTACTATTCCAATCAACGAAAGAACGTCGGATCGAACGAGAAGGACCCGGAGAAACGGAAGGAAGACTTAAGGTTCATCGGTCATTGCGCGAGCACGGCAATCGAATTGGCCGGCCTGGTCGCGACCATCCTTGGATGATACAATCTGCGACCTCCAGGCAAAAGGCCAAAGGGAAGGATAGACTTCCTGGACGAGGTAGAGGCGCGATCTGCGTGAATCTGAGATCTTTCTTGACAAGAAAGATGAAGACGCTAATCGGAGCGGCGATGGTACCCACAGGCATCGTCATGTGGTTCGCTTCACCCTATATGAGATCGGATAGCCTCCATCTCTCAGTACTTGTTGGGCTAGTCGGCTTTGCGGCTGTGTTCTTGACAGGGTTCATCATGACCCTCTATGGCGCTGGTCTGATCTTGGTCGACAACGGCCTCTGGGGAGACTGAACGGAGCCCATCGCTATTTGGCACCTGAACGGCGGTCAAAAAGAGCCGCTGAGATAGCATGCACGTTATGGACACTGCTGAGACAGGCCCAAATCACGATCGCCAGAGTCAGCAAGCGAGGTCGACATACCCCAATCGGGCCCCCCGACCAGTCAAACGCCGTGCCAAGAACCGGCACAAGCGAGGACAAGAGCCATTGCTCCAAACCTCTTTTATAGCAGCCTTTGCATTGGAAGTGCGCCAGGCTCGACCGGGACGTTCGGCGTGTCCTTGTACACCAAAACCGTCGTTAGTGGGGGTGACAGCTGGGGACGTCGTAACCGAACCGGCGCCAGTCCAGATTCCAACTGTGAGGCCCTGTCCGATGGGGCTGAAGGTG
>JBGOXV010000042.1:0-10540 GCA_041479325.1 Thermoplasmata archaeon | reverse complement strand
GAAATCGACGAAGCGCGGAAGAGATTGAAAGGTCTTGTCGTTCGGACGTCTCTCGTCCCTCTCAATCTCGAGGGCAGTCCCGCAGAGATATATCTCAAACTTGAGAACCTGCAGCCGACAGGCTCGTTCAAGGTCAGAGGAGCAGGCAACGCGATCGAGCTTCTTACACTCGAGCAGCGGGAAAAGGGCGTGTATACCTGCAGCGGCGGGAACATGGCCCAAGCCCTTGCGTGGTATGCGCACCGGTGTGGCATACCCTGCACGGCGATTGTGCCGAACACGGCTGCCGAGACGAAGCTCGCAGGCATCAGGAGGTACGGTGCGGATATTATCCAAGTGCCGTTCGAAGAGGTGTGGAAGGTCGCCACGGACCACTTCTATCCTCCGCTCAAGGACCGCGTCTTCGTCCACCCATTCAGCAACCCCCAGGTGATCGCGGGAAACGGGACAATCGGCCTGGAGATCCTGGAGGACCTTCCGAATGTGGACTCCGTGATAGTGCCTTTTGGCGGTGGCGGCCTTTTCGCAGGCATCGCTATTGCGATGAAGTCTCGCAAGCCTCATGTCAACATGTACGGGTGCGAGCCAGACACGGCATGCGCTTTCGCTGCTTCCCTGGCGGCGGGATCTCCGAAGCACGTGACTCGAACCCCCAGCTTCCTCGAGGGAACGGGCGAGAGCGATGTCCTCCCCGAGATATGGGACCTTGTCAAGCCGCTCGCAGCCGGCTCCCTAGTTGTGAGCCTCCGCGAGGTGGCCTCTGCTGTGAGAATCTTGTTCGAGCGGCACAGGGTGGTCGCTGAAGGGTCAGGCGCAAGCTCTTTGGCCGCGGCTCTCACGGGCAAGGCAGGGAAAGGTCCAGTTGTGTGCGTGATGTCGGGAGGGAACATCGACCCGTCGACTCTGAAGAATATTCTTGATGGAGGAGTTCCGTAGGTCAGGGACTCACTCCTACTCCAGATTTTTCGACCTTCGCCTCGAAAAGCCCATATGGGAGGAAAGGCGACGCTGCGAGTGGACCACCCTCGCAGATATGATACCGGCAGCTATGGTTGGGTGCTGTGATTACTGGTAGATTTCAGGCCAATAATCAGATATCATTTTCTCCCTAGTCCTTCTCAGAATTCTAGGTGGGAGGTCTAAATGCCGTTAGATTCCGGGCAAATATCCGGGCGCGGCACCATTCGTGCCGTCATGGCGTGAAATGGAAAACGCAAATCAATCCTCGTGCTTTTGACAAACGAGACCTCAGGCTGCATGGTTCATGGTTCATATGTGTCAACATGCAAACCTCAGAGACTGACTGGTATCAACCAATCAACGATGGCTAGGGATCATTGATTTGGTGTTGTCCGAGCTCTTCTAACTGAAAAGCTGTCTTCGGTTCTCGTCGACCATTGCCTTCCAGGAACTGCCCATAGCAGCGTAATTCGGGAACATCTTCTTGAATATTGGACGCCTCCAGCTTGATGTGCAACGTCCATGAAACCATCCGAACTCATTGACAAACAAATCGCAGACCTTGCTGACTGGCGCGGCAAGATGCTTGCCGATCTTCGCAAAATCATTCATGATGCTGACCCCGAGATAATCGAGGAATGGAAATGGATGGGCTCCCCGGCGTGGTCTCATGATGGACTAATCGCAGTGGCCAACGCTCACAAGGATAAGGTAAAACTGACCTTCTCCCAGGGCGCAAGCCTTCCATATCCAGACAAGCTCTTCAACGCCGGCCTTGAAGGCAATAAGTGGCGAGCAATCGATTTTCACGAGGGTGACATTATTAATGAGCCCGCTCTGAAGAACATCATCCGTGCTGCCGTGGCTTACAATCGTGCTGGGCTGAAGGGGAAGACCCCGGCAGATGCTCGCAGGGTTCGGGCTAAAGCACTCAAGAGATAGAAAACGCGCTTTGTCGCATCTATGAATTCCACACGCATGAGGATGCAAACGAGGCATCTTTGGAAAAGGGCTAAGGGGAGAAAGGAGTTACACCTGCGGGGTGTGTGATGGTCTCCGATAGGCAGCCTCTACATATCTGGAGCCGGTTTCGCACAGTTGCCGTAATCGTGGTTGTGATCGCGGTCATGGCCATATACGCGCTGTACATTGTCACCCAGAACTCGCGTGCCCCGGAACTCCGCTTGATTCCGAGTGTAACGATTCACGGTGAGGGGTTCTTGTTTGAAATAAGCCAGCCCACACCCTGGGACGATTTCACAATCGTGCTTCAGGACCAGTCAGGTGCAATGGTTAGCTGGGCGCCGATGAGCTTTATGCTGAACAAGGGCTTGACGAGCAACTACACCGATGGTCCCAAGACTCTGGGCTCACTGACCTTATCGTGTAACATCACGGACTTTGCGGGCAACGGTCGCGTCGACGAGCTGGACATTTTCCAATTGGAGCCCGGGACCGGCCAGGAGTTTTCCTCAAGGACGATTTATACCGTTGTCATGTTGTATGGTCCAACGTCCGCCGAACTCTATCGCATCTCATTTGTGGGAACAGCGAGTTGATGATGGCATAGAACCCCGAATTGAGAAACACTCGGACATCTCGGTTCATGTCCGGCACTCTGCACAATTGATCCCTGAGCAGGACCGCCCTGTTTGCATGCAATGGCATGCAAACCTGAGCAAAAGGCTGGGGCCGAGGCCCATCTGTAGATGGTGCAGTACTACATTCGTATGCCTCCTGTCAATGGATTTGTATCCCAGTGGCACAGATGGTCCAGCTTCATGAGGGAGAGAGTGGCGCTTGAGGATCTAGATCGTCGCAGGGCAAAGTTCCTTGGCTGGCTCAAGCGGAATGGAGGGGCAAAACATCTGACCACATGCGAGAAGAAGCTCCGTCATCTCGGTTTGGAGGTCGATTCGACGATCGGATTATGGGGGCAGGAGAAGATCACGATTGTCTTGAGCAGAGGGGACAAGGTTGTCTGGCTCAAGGACATTGAATGGGCAGACGAGTGGGCGAAGATGCATGATGTCGAGGTTCCCCACCACGCTCAGTCTCAGTATCTGTTCACAAAAGAAGAGTTAAGATAGACAAACATTTATATCGGTATGCACCTCGGGTAATCTGCAAGCGAAGGATGAATGACATGTCATCTCCAGGAGGAAAGGGACTCCCAAAATCCATCGAAGTCGTTCTTGACAAACCGTTCGACGGCCTCTTCGGCGACACCGCCGAGCTCAGGGTACTGCAGGAAATCGTTGCCGACCCTTACTCGAACTACACGCACAGGGAGTTAATGGATCTCACGGGTCTTTCCGATCCGAGCGTGAGAAGGGGCATTCGCGTTCTAATCGACCAAGGAATCATTAGGAACATCTCCTCGGCGCGTAGAAGTCCTCTGTATCGCGCCGACCTTGATTCAAAGAAGCTGACGGCTCTTACGCTCTTATCCTATGCGTCTCTTGACGAGAGGACTGGGAGCACATCCATGGATGATGCTGTGAGACACTACTGCGACTACATCCCGCTCAACATCGTCGTTTTGCCACTGGCTGAAGGGTCCAATCTGGTTCGCTACAAGTTCCCCTCGTACGGACAGGTCATTCCGCAAGCGGGAAGGTCTCAAGCAATCGTTGGGGAGGCATGAGGATGGGCGAGGTGAAATCGGGGAAGAAGCTGACGACGAAAGGACTTGAAGGAATGGACCTCAAGCAGCTCTACGCGTTTGAGGCGAAAGATCTGGTCCCGGACATAACTGTGACACGCTATTCGAACCTCGCGTACGTCCAGGTGTCGCCGAGGGATGTCTGCATCGACTTCCTCGAGATGCCTGGCGTTAAGAAGGATGGCAGGATGATAGTGAACGGGACGCGAGTGTACATGTCGCATGTCGCGGCCAAGAGGCTCGGCGAGGTACTGCAAGAAGTACTGAAGAAGGCTAGCAGGGATGGCGGACTCGAGAAGTTACGTGTTTCGCCGTAGTTGCACTCTGATGCAATGTTTGCATACCAATCCTATGCATTATGATGCAATGTATGGTTGGCTCTCATGATGTATGCTTTGATTCGACATACTGATGATAAAGCATATTAGTATTTATAGTATGTATGCTTTACAGACCATTGATGAATGAAATCATACTGAACAGTCTGCGTGATGCATTGCTGACGCGCAGCTCCCTGGATCATCTTCCGGACGATGTCTGGAAGCGATCGAGCGCCCTGAACACGTGGGGGACCAACGCCATAGAAGGCAACACTCTCACATGGAAGGAGGTCCAGAGACTCCTGCTCGAAGAACGGAGCATAGGGAACAAACCCCTGCGGGATGTTCTCGAGACACTTCAGCACGAAAGCACTTTCAGGGGACTGCTCCTGCGAAAGGAGCAGCCGATCACCATGCAGACAGTGCTGGAGCTTCACGAATCCGTGTTCAAGGGCGTGAAGGCGGATGCCGGGAGATGGAGGCGCGTGAATGTCCGAATAACAGGGTCGGCACACACTCCACCTCGGATGGAGAAGGTAGTGCGCGAGATGGAGTCCCTCCTCAAGGAATATGACTCTCAGGATTTACAGGGCGCGGAGGTCTTCCGCTTGGGAGCCTGGTTTCATCACGGGTTCGAATCCATACATCCTTTCAGTGACGGCAACGGCAGAGTAGGCAGGCTGCTTCTGAATCTCCACTTCCTCAAGCACAACTGGCCTCCAGTCCACATCCTTCCGCCGGATAGGGAGATCTACCTATCCGCCATGGGGAAAGGTCATTCGCACGACCTGTCGGATCTGGTATCCCTTCTCAAGGTGCTGATGGGGCGTTCCATCCTCGACCTGCTCGACCAAGTGGGAACTGCCGATGACGAGCTCAGGTCACTGAAGAGCTTCGTGTCAAAGGGGCCTTATTCGGCCCATTACCTCAGTCTCCGGGCGGGCCAGGGCAAGCTACCTGCCATCAAAGTCGGGGGAGATTGGCGGACTAGCGTTCGTGCCTTCAGACTTTATCGGGAAGTCACGGGACGGGAGTGACCAATTGCATAGGAGGCTGAGATATCGCCTCAGAACGGCTTGGTCGTAGTCTTGGCGCTGGCATTCGGTCATTAGAAGCGCTCCCTGAGAAAAGACCATAGTGTAGCAAAGGCGATACCCCCAAGGGAGATTGCAATGAAGTGTCCGAATTGCGGAGCTGAGAATCCCGAGGACAATAATGCTTGTGGCAATTGCGGGTCACCACTCAAATTGGGTAGTGTGTTGAGTTTCAAGATGCAAAGACGCCTTGCGAAACAAACTGCCTGCATCATTCTGTTGATTTCCGCCATTCTCATCATCATCGGCCTGGGCTTCAAAGGTGAAGCGGATAAACTCCCCATCAATACACTGGACAACGATATGCATTATGTTGACCATGCGCTCCTTGACTTGGCGTGGCTCTTTGGGCTGCTTGGAATCGCCGGATTCTTTGTAACTGGGTTGGCGTATCTGTTCTCTCTCCCAACCCCGAAGAAGGAAAGGGGTTCGAGCCTTTCCTCTGAGAAGACCATAGGGGAGAACCCAAAGGGTCCGTGAGGCCGCCTCAAGCTTCTCAGAGTTCATATTTAGGGGGATGTGAACCAATTTCTTCTTTGGAAAACCCCCTGTGGGCTCCATCCTGCTGGTTCTCGCGCACATGCCTGCTTTTGTTGAACGCCGATGAGCCTCTTCGGGCTCCTGTTGGGTGTGGAGTCGGATCAGTTGTCGGATCTAGGTTCCCGTGAGAGCGCCTTTACTCCACCGATTATGCCCAGTATGAAGCCTATGATGAATCCTCCACCCGTGACTACGCTGGGTATGGAGGTCACGATTATCATGATGCCCCACGCTCTCTTGTGCGCAGGTCGGTTGCGAAGCATCATCGCTCCAAGCACGACCAGGACGCCACAAAGCAGCCCGATGAGCGCAACATCGTGAAGGACCGATGGGTCGTTGCCTGACGAACCGGGGAGTGTGGGGAATAATCCCGGAGACCAGGTCGCCGCCGCTGCTACGGCAGCCGCATTCGCAATAATCAGAATTCCAGCTATTAACGATAGAGCAAAAGCTCTGGACTGTTTTTCACTTGCGCTCATAGGTACTCACATCAGGTCGAGCTACTTTTCAAATCAAGGTCCATGATATTTAAAACGCTACTGTAGGGCATCCTCAAGTGGTGAAAGAATTGAACGTCCAGACGCTAGCCAAGTTGAGAAGGAACTCGAGGCTGGCGGTGATCTCGCCATCGAGCACGGTCCTAACCTGTCATTGCATGTAACGGGAATCATCAGGGCGAGGCTTTCCAGTGAGCTTGTAGGTGACCAGGAGATGGGCCGAGATCCATGGACTCTCTTTCAGAGGGCCTACCTCGACGCGATCAGGAGCTATTACGCCCCCAAGACTCTTAAGACAATGGAGCGAGGGTTCAGGACAATATGCAGGGCATTCCTCGAGCTGAAGAAAGAAGGCAAAGTCGGCACGACGAATCCACGGAAGATAACGAGGGACGACATTGCAGCCTTCATGGAATGGATGAGGACAAGAAGAACGAGATACGGCACGAGCCTCGCGCATGCAACTCAGGCCAACTACATGGACTACCTGAATGGATTCCTGCGGTTCGAGAACAACGGGGTGATCGATCAGATGAGGAAGCTGCACTATGTGCGCTTCCCGCAGAAGGTGTCTGCCGAGGTCAGAGTGTTGCCTGAGTCGCGAGTCGAGGAGATCCGGTCGAAGCTGAGAACGATGCGAGGGTACAAAGGCGCCGTCGCTCGGTTCATGGTCGCGATGTATGCTTATTCAGGGCTCAGGAGGTCAGAACTCCGTCGAGCCAGGCTGGAGGACCTGAGCATCGACAGTTGGACTATCGTAGTAGCTCATCCGAAAGGTGAAAGCAGCTGGGCTGTGGCGTCCCCGGCTCGGATACTGCCACCTGCCCGCGAAACCGTTTTCGAGTTCTTGAAGGAGCGAAATCACTACCTAGCTGATGCGGGCATCGAGTCATGCGAGCCTCTCGTTCCGAAGATCACGGATGGCGTCGCAGATTACTGGACCGATGGCATGTGGGGTAAGATCAAGGCAGAAGCTGAGAGGTGGTCAGGGATGAAGTTCCGAATCCAAACCCTACGAGCGACCTTCGGGCAGATGTGCATAGATTGGGGCAGTCGTCCCGACGCGGTCTCTAGAGCGCTCAGACACAAGACCACGCGCACGACCGAGCTGTACTATGCGAGGATTCGCCCCGACCATGCTTTCCGCCTTCTTGACGAGGCCTACGATTCCGCACATCCGGAAAAGAGGCCCGCACCAAGAACCGCTGATTGAGAAAAGGCCAGTCAGTCCTGTGTGCGCTGGGCCCATGCAAACCCATGCCGGTGCCACGGTCGGGTTCTTCGAACGCTGAGGCAGAACGTGCCCAGCTATGCCTTCATCCTAATGACGTGTTCCTTGCCTTGCTGCCCAGCCTTAATATGAGGAATGGCCATCTGGCGGCCATGGCGCGCAAGCGTTATGAGAGCCCCATCTTCACCGTGGGACTATTCGTCATCATTCTTCTTGGCCTCATCGCGACCGCATTGGACCCTACCGGCCTTGCTGCCAGCAGCCATGGAGTCATCAAGGCCGAGTCGCTCTCGGCCATCAACCTGGCGTTGTTTGTGTTCGGCCTTGTCATGATCGTGGTCGGCATCGTCATCCGGTTCGTTGCCATCGCCACGTTGAAGAGGAACTTCTCAGGCGCCCTGCGCATCAGGGCCGACCACACTTTGGTCAAGGGCGGCATCTACAAGCATGTGCGGCACCCCGCGTACCTGGGTGCCATTCTGCTGTTCACTGGGATCCCGGTAATGGCGTCTAGCTTGCTCGGTTTCTTGGTCATGCTCCTCCTCGTTCCCTATTTGCTGCACCGTATCAAGTTGGAGGAGAGTATGATGATTGAGAGGTTCGGGAAGGAATACGAGGAGTACATGCGGTCCAGCAATCGCCTCCTCCCCTTCGTGTACTAAGAGCGTTCCTCGCTCGTAAGGTTATCAATTCCTCCGTCAAGTTCTCTAAATAAGAATCTTATTGGCAGAATCAAGGTTTGTTTGCCGGTAGGAAGACGATCCGCTGCCCCGAGGTATCGGAGCTCTGGCTTCTGTCCCACAGCGTCGTCTCTCTCATTTTCGAATAGGAATCTGAGAAAAGCCCATAAGTGAGGAAGGCGATGTGGTCCCCAGAGGAGAGGGGGGGAGTTCAATGAATGACAGTGGTCTAGTTCGAGCGAGAGCAACAATGCTGATTGCTGTTTTCGCCGTGGCGTTGTTTGGGATTCCATCGATACCGCTCGGTGGCGGGAACGGCTCAAGTGTTAGCCCGGTTGGAGAGGCTTCGGCCTCGGGCCCAGGGGATCGAGTGATTAGGATCGGAGAACCGGACTTCACGCTGAACATGGCGACGCTGAACCCGCTCTTGTACACTCAGAACGAGGAAATGGAATCCATCTGGCTCTGTTACGATACTCTATTGATGTACGATGTGAACAAGAACGTGATAGGCGATCTCGTCACTTCGTGGGATGTGTCTCCGGATGGAACATTGTGGCACTTCAAGATCACTAATCACGCCATGTTCTATGATATGCTCAACCCCACCGCGGTCCACCCACTGACAGCCGCGGACGTGATATACACCTACTACCTGGTCCAGAACAACACCAATAGCCTTCAGACGTACCTCCCCATGATCAGAGGCCAATATGTCATTTCCAGCATGTGGGCGGTGAACAACTTTGAGTTCTACATCCAGACTTCGATGCCCTACGCACCAATGCGCGCCACTCTGATAAGCATCCCGATCCTGCCGGAGTATCTCTGGTCAACTCAGAAATTCAACTGGCCGAATTTCGACAGCCACGCTGGTATCACACCGATTATCGGCTCTGGTCCATTTTACTATGCACTCAGCGGCCTTCCGACAACTGGTACAGTCGAGCTGGACAGGAGCCCGACCTGGTTTGCGACTCAGGATCGCGGCTGGCAGATACACGCTTCGAAGCTGATATACAAGTCGGAGACATCAACCGACACTGCTCTATCCGATCTCAGGACAGGTGCGATTGATATCGACGCATATCCGAGCGCGGGTCAGTATCTGGTCACGTTGCCAGGCATGCCTGGTGTGGACCGATGGAGCCTGGTGACGGGCGGACTCTACGAATTCAACATGAATCAGATGACCGATGCGGACCGGGCGGCCTTCGGCGGGAAATACAAATCTGGGAGCAGCAACCAGCTGCTTCAAGATCCCGTCGTGAAGGATGCATTGCAGATGAGCATTGACAAGACGAGTTTTGTCGATGGGTTCCTGAGTGGATTGGCAGCACCTGCGGATTCTCTGATCGGGCCAAAGAATGAATTCCACTACGAATACGGCAGCAGGCCTGGCGAAACGCCTTTCGCATTCAACCCAGCGGCCGCTCGAGCGATGCTGAATGCCGCTGGCTGGACCTACGACATCAACAAGAACCTGAATCCCGGCGCGACACCTCTGTGTAAGCTGGGAGGAACGGACCCCTTGAAGTTCAGGTTCTGGACACTGAATGACGGGCTTGACCAGTCCAATTGGAACACGGGGGCGCTTATGATCGCCGACTGGGCCTGGCAGGCCGGGATCGACCTCAAGACGCTTTACTCACAGCAGAGTCTGAGCTTCATGAACGGCGCATGGGCAGCGGCGGATTACGACTGTTGGCTGTGGGACTGGTGGTTCGGGGCGACATCGGAGGCATCTGTGGATATCATGAGTGTTCTTACCACGGGAGCGATTGGCTCATGGAGCGATGTTTACTGGATGAACGCGACATACAACAACCTATACAACGAGTCTTTGATCGAGACAGACTTCGCCACAAGATACTCGACGCTGGCAGACATGCAAGCCATGGCCTACGAGGAGAGCGGGTGTGTCCCACTAGCCTATAGGGCCGAGCTCTTCGCCGCGACCAATCAGGGACCGGAGCAATGGACAAATTGGGGCAACTGGACTCAGAATTGGCTTCTTGAGCCGGGTGAGCTTCCGTGGCTGTACATGCAGATATACCCGATGACGAACCACGCGCCTACGGTGACTGTTGGTCAGGCGAGCTTCTCAGGGAACGTGAATACTCAGATACCCGTGTATGGCTCGGCGACAGATGCATCGGACCTGCAGTATCAATGGTACTGGGGAGACGGATCTGTGTCTGGATGGTTGGCGAGCGCGAGCGCAACACATGCTTACACCGTCGACGGCATATACGACGCGTACTTCGCAGCGCGGGAGGTAATAGGGACCCCGTCAGGGGATCCCTCCTACGATGGGTTCATTTGTCCGGCTCATTCTAAGATCATTGTCGTTAACCCTGCGATCTCGCCTCCGATCATCAATTCGATATGGATGTCCCCCTCCACAGGCATACAGATGTGGACCGTGGTGAGGTTCCAAGCCAACGCGACCGGCACACCCCCCCTGTCCTATAATTGGAACTTCGGTGACGGATACACAGGCTTAGGCCGGGTCGTCAACCACACCTTCAGTGTTGGTGGATCGTACCTTGT
>JBGOXV010000041.1:0-10656 GCA_041479325.1 Thermoplasmata archaeon | reverse complement strand
GGACAAGGCCAAGCAGATGTCGGAAAGCGTTTTCGAATGCAGCGGCGATTACGACGTCGGCGTGAGGCTCAGAGCCGATTCGCTTGACGACCTGAACAAGCGAGTGGACGAGCTGAGGGCCTTCCCTGGAGTGATCCGGACCGCCACGCTCGTGAAGCTGATCGAGAACTAGCCGGCCCCACCCCCTTTCCTTGGGAGCCTCGCGACATGCCAGATGTTCTCAGGAAGGCACAATCGCTAGCAAAAGTTAATACTCCCACCTGCTCTTTACTTCAGCTGTGACCCCGATGGACTTGATGGAGGCCATCAAGACTAGGAGGAGCATAAGGAAGTTCAGGGAGACACCCGTTCCTGAGAATCTTCTCAAGGAGGTCCTGAACGCCGGCCGACTTGCACCCTCCGCCGACAATGCGCAGCCCTGGAAGATCATCGTCGTCAGAGACGTGCAGATGAAGCAGAGGGTCACTCAGGCCTGCAACGGCCAGAAGTTCCTTGTTCAAGCTCCTGTCGTCCTCGTCGTCTGCGGCATCCCGGAAGAGGCGTTCCAGACGGTGGGAGGATACATGAGCAGCCATGTCATCGACGCGTCGATCGCCCTGGATCATGTCACGCTCGCGGCCCACGCGCTCGGGCTTGGCACATGCTGGGTCGCGTGGTTCAAGGAGGAGAAGGTGAAGGACATCCTTGGGATACCTGAGGACGTACGTGTGGTCGCCTTGACCCCGTTGGGCTATCCAGACGAATCCCCGGATCGCCCTTCGAGGAAGAACCTTGAGGAACTAATCTCCTATGACAAGTACGAGTAGTTCGAGCCTTCGGCCACACATCCGGCCATAAACCCCTTGAAGGGATTTCACCGAGACAATGGAGAGATCGCATTGGCAAGCAAAGGACTGACTAGGTCGGGAGACGCCTACTGCCTCTCATGCCTCCAACTGGTCGACAGGAACGACACCAGGTGCCCTAGCTGCGCCTCCGAACTCACCGAAGAAACAAAGGCATTCCTGTGCCCGAAGTGCCAGACCGTGGTAGCCCTCGGGGAACCTCAGTGCTCCAAGTGCGGCCTGAAGTTCAAGGTCAAGTCCCTCAAGACAAGGGAGCCAGCCGAGGACGATAAGTTCCTTATGAAACTCATAGAATGGGGCAAGCCACCCGAGGACCAGAAACCGGGGGACGAGACGACTTACAAATCGTCCGGAGAGGCGACAGCCGAGCTGAAACCGCCAGGCCCCTCCGAGGATCAGATTCAGAAGTTCGCCAAGCTGAGGGACAGCATCAGAGACCTCATGGTCAACAGGTCGCAGATGCTTGAGCGGATGGAAACCAGAATAGCGGAGGAGAAGGCGAGGCTGAACCAGATGCCACCCCTGGAGGGGAAGTCGGGCAATGCTGAGCAGGTCGAGGCAGAGATCATGTCCTTGGCCAACGAGATGGCCGACATAACGATGCTCCAGGCACACATGGAATCCCTCTCGGACGAGATATCGGCGCTCATGGATTCGGTAGAGATAAGCGAGGCCGCCAAAGCCAGGGGGCTGGCCGCGAGGGCGCTCAGAAAGAAGCTTGAGGCAAAGGAGAAGGAGCTTGAGGAGCTACGCGCCAGGGAAGAGCAGCTCTTTACGAAGGAGGCGATGGTAGACCGGAAGATACAGGCCTACGCTCACAAAAAGAGGCAGCTCGACGAGCAAGAGGAGGACCTGAAGCTCAGGCTTACGAAACTGGAGGCGGAGAGAGCGGAACTGGAAAGGCTCAAAGCTGTGGCGGAAGGGGCCAAGACCGACGAGGAGAGGGCCCAGGCAAGGGAGGAATGGATGGATGAGGAGAAGAGGTTCAAGCAAAGGCTCCAGAACCTCCATTCGTCCGTGGTGACGCACCGCACGGGACAGCAGGCCACTGCTGACAGCGAGCCCGCAGAGGTCAGCTTGGACAAGATGATCGCATCCCTTGAGAACCAGATAGGGAACCTTATCCTTGAGAAGGTGGAGTTGCAGAAGAAGACTTCGGAGGCGATGATGTTCGACGAGGATCTCAAGAAACTCCTGAAGGTCCTCGACCAGATGCTCGGACAGCTCCCAGAGGACATCATCGAGCGCTTCTCCAAGTCCGAGGATTTCGCGCTCTACGAGCGCATCCTCGACCGATTCAAAGTATGAGGTCCTGAAAACGATTTAATATATATGAGCATATATTACTAATCCACACTGAAAACCCCTTTCGCGCCCCCGGCGAAGCTCGGACAAAACAGAGGGAGCTAGGCAGAACATGGGTCTCAGAGATAAGGCTCGGGAAACCGCACCTAAGGATTCGCCGCCTGACGAGGGCGAAACCCCCAAGACCCCTGCTGAACAAAGCCCCCCAGCTGAGACGGCGAACCAGGACACCGCCACCTCCGCTCCCAGTTTTACGCAGCTCGAAGTGTCCATGACGTATCTCGTGGAGGAAGAGCGGCCCGACATCGCCTACACTCTTTTCAAGTCCGCTTCGGCCAGCGGCATGAAGGGCATGATCGTCTCGAGGACCTACCCCAAGAACCTGAGGAAGGCGCTGGACCTCGGGGACGTACCGATATTCTGGCTCACAAACGCGATGAGCGATGAGGCGATCGGTCCCAAGGACCTGGAGCGGCTCACGCTTGCCATACGACGGTTCATGGAGGAGGAAGGCGGCAACCTCCTGCTCATTGATTCACTCGAATACGTCGTCACGAACAACAAATTCGTGAGCGTACTGAGGCTTCTCCAGACAATCAGGGACATGGTCGCAATCCACAAAGCGATCGGGATCGTATCCCTGAAGTCTTCGACGCTCGAGCCGGCTAGACTCGCTTCCGTCCAGAGGGAGCTCGAGCTGTACTCCGCTGACAAGAGCTTCGTCCGACCCGCAGAACCGGAGCCTGACACCCATCTCATCACCGAGCTGAAGCAGGACGAGATCATAATCGAATCGGGGCGGATCGAGGAAGAACGGAAGATCATCGGGGTCCAGAGGGACAAGCTCTCCGCAGACCTCCAGAAGCTACAGATGGAGAGGCAGGAGCTCGAGAAGGAGCGTCAGGAGGTCCGCCAGACGCTGGTCCGGGTGCGGCAGACCAGGAAGGAACTCGAGAACTTCAGGATCAAACTAACCAAAGAGGAGGCAGAGCTCACATCGAAGGTACGGACCAAGTTCGCGAAGGAGATGCAAGGCCTCGATTCCAAGCGCGCGAACCTGGAGATGATGGAGAAGGAAGTGGAGTCGCGGTACCAGCAGCTCGACCGGATAGTCGGGCTAAAGACCGAGCAGAAACTCTTCGAAGTCCAGGGCGAGAAGAAGCGCCTCGATGAGGAGAGGAGGAAGCTCGCTGACCTCATGTCGAAGGTGGAGTCTGACAGGACCTCCGCCGAAGAATCGCTCAGGAAGATCCAGGAGAAGGAGGCGGCGGTCGTCCGACTCGATGATGAAGCGAAAACGAGAGACAAGAACCTCCATGAACGAGAGCACGCGATTGCCCTCGACAAGGTGGAGGTCGAGAAGCAGAAGGCGGCCGCCGACGCTGAGAGAAGCGAGATCGACCGCCTCCGCAAGAGACAGGAGGACGAGAACTCCCAGATCAAGGCCGAGGTCTCTCGCCAGGCCGCAGACGTCTCACAGAGAGAGCAGTCGGTATCCACACTCACCCACGAACTCGAGACGCTGAAGTCTCGGCTCGTGTCACAAGAGCAGACGCTGAATGACAAGGACAAGACTCTCAACACTCGCGTCGACGAGATGGAGAAGCGAGAGAGGGAGTTGGCAAGTCTCGAGACAGATGCGAAGCAGATGCTCGAGCGGGCGAACATGCTCGATGCGGCTGCGAAAACCAAGGACGCCCAGCTAGAGAAGGAGCACGAGAAGCTTCAGGAAGACGTCGAGGGCCTGAGGACGGATCTCAACAAAAGAGCCACCGACCTGCAGAACCGGGAGGAGAAGCTGCGCGCTGGCGAGGACAGGTTCTCGAACGAGAGCGGGGCGAGGTCGAAAGCCCTGAACGAGTTGGAGGCAAAGCTGAGGGAGGGCAGCTCGGCCCAGCAGAAGCTCAGGGAAGAGCTGGATAAGCGCGAGGCCAGCATCAAGGCGCTGAACTCAGAGGCGGAACAGGTCCGGAGAGAGGCCGAGGAGTTCGCAGCTGCCATCAACGATGAGAAGACAGCTTTCGAGAAAACCAAGCAGGAGATGCAGGCGAACATCCTCTCGGAAAGGAATGCCTTCGAGCAGAACAAGCTCGCCTACGAGCAGGAGCGTACAGACACGCTCCAGCAGATAGCGGAGACCCAGAAGGATATTGACGACAAGCTGGCCAGGAACGAGGAGCGGCAGAGGGAGGTCGATGAGAAGAGCTCGGCCGTCGAAGAGATGAGGACGATCCTGAACCAGCGTGCGAGCGACGTCGCGTCCGCCGAACTGAAGATGGCGGAGGAGCGTGTCGCCCTGGACGCCCTCAGAAGAGAGCTGGCCAAGAAGAAAGAGGACTTCGATGCGCTCGAGAATGACATCGCGATACGACAGGATAACCTGAAATCGACCGCCGAGATGGTGCAGCAGGCCAAGTCCGCTCTCGAGGAACGAGAGAGTTTCTTCAACGAACAGCAGAAATCGTCAGAGGGTGAGAAGGTCGCGCTCGAAGCAGAGAGAGCCGCGCTCGATACCGAGCGGCACACATTCGAGGGCGAGAAGACCGGCCTTGAGGCAAGAGCCCAGGAGATGGTCGCACAGCAGGCCGAGCTCGAGCAATGGAAGGCTCAGCTGGACGAGATATCCGAATCACTGAAGGCCAAGGAGGCCGTCATCAAGGGACAAGAGGAGGAGCTCCTCTCAACAAAGGGAGAGTACGCCAAGCTGAAGGAACAGCTTGTGGCCGACAAGCAGAAGGCCGAGAGCGAGTTGAGCGCCCGTACCGCGCAGCTTGAGGAGAGATCCAAGAGTGTCGAGGCGGAAACCGCCGCGCTGGAGGCCGTCAGGAACAAGATGACCATCTCCGAGCAGGAGGCGAGCGCGCGCGAGCAGAAAGTCCTCCGCTCCGAAGGTGAACTGGCCGACAGGGAGGCCCGGGCCGCGGAGACGGAGCATTCACTTAATGCGGCGAAGAAGGCGTTCACGGACCAGATTGAAGGTCTCAAGGCGCAGAGGCAGGAGCTCGAGGCCCAGCGGGCTGGTCTTGCGAAGGAGTGGGAATCGCTCCAGACTGAGAAGGACAACGTCCAGAAGGATATCGACGATGAACGGGCCAAGCTTGACGCCGCCCGCAACGAACTCGAAACGCGTGCCGAGGCGATCGAGAATAGGGGCGAGGAGCTCGCGAGCAGAGAGCAGACGGCGAGGGACTCGGAGGCGCAGCTGGCATCAAGATTGAAAGAGTTTGAACAGCGCGAACTTGTCTTGTCAGAGTCACAGAGATCATCCATGGCCAAGGAGGATGAGCTGGCTAGGAGAACGAAGGAGATCGATTCTGCGAAGGATGACATCGCATCACGGGAGAGGGCCCTAGCCATCCGCGCATCCGAGCATGAGCTGATGTCGAAGGATTCGGAGGGCAGGATTGACTCACTACATCAGGATCTTAAGGAACGCGAGGCCGCAATCGAGTCGGGCAGGCTTTCCCTCGAGCAGGAGAGGGGAAAACTGGAGGGTGCCAGAGCCGAGCTCGAGGCAATCGAAAGATCCCTCCAGGACAGGGACGGGCAGATGGTGGCCAAAGAGCAGCAAGCCCGTGCAATGGCGTCCGACCTGGATGCGAGGCGGTCCGACCTGGAACGGGTTGAATCACAATTGAAGGAATCACAGAACTTGGAATCAGCCAAGGAGAGCGAGCTGAACCAGCTCTCTTCCAAGCTGAAGGTACAGGTAGAGGGCATCGAGGCAAGGGAGAAATCGCTCGTCGAAAGGGCCACGGCGCTCGAGCAGGAGGCCCAGGAATCGGAGACCAGGCTCACAGCGATGGGCCGGGAGATCGAGACCGCGCGGTCCTCGTTCGAATCCGACAAGTCCTCGCTCTCTGAGGACAGGGCACGCCTCGAGCAGGACATGAAGCTGCTTGAGCAGGAGCGAACAGCCCTTGATGCTGCTCGCACCCAGCTCCACGATCAGGTGGAGGCCCTCGAATCGGACAAGTCTGGACATGCGAAATCCATCGAACAGCTGGATGTGAGGACCCAGGAAGTTGAAACCAGGGCTGAACAGATCAGACTCAAAGAGGAGGCGGTCACCCAGAAGGGCGGACAGCTCGCCGAGAGGGAGGCCGCTGTCGCGGGCATCGAGATGGCTACCAGGGAAGGAATAGAGAATGAGGCCATCGAATTGCAGAAGCAGAGGGCCGAATTGGAGGAGGCGAACAAGGACATCACCATCACATGGTCCGCAATCGCCAAGAAACAGGAGGACCTGAAGGCGCAGGAACTTGCCATCGCGTCACTCGCGAAGGCGTCCGAGGAGAGGGGCAAGGAGCTCGAGCAGAGGGAGCTGGCCATGTCCGAACTGAGCCAGAAACACGAGGAGAACTCGCGGATGCTGGACCAGTCCAGCGACGCCGTGATCGCATTCGAGAACGAACTCACGATGCGCGAATCCATGATGAAGGAGAAGGAGCTGCATATCACAAGTAGGGCAAAGAAACTGGAGGAGAAGGAGAAACTACTTGCAGACAAGGAGGCTCAGCTATCAGAAGCGGTGAGGAAGCTCGAAGAGCAGAAGGACACATCTTCCAAGATGCAACTGGACCTCCAGAAGCGTTTGGACGAACAAGGACCAGCGCAGGCAGAGATGGCCAACAGGGCGAGCGAACTTGCCAATAACGAAGCTGACTTGCAGAGCCGTGCGGCCCAGTTGGAGAAGAGCACCGTGGAGGTCGAGCAGCTCAATGCGAATCTGGCTAGGGAGCGCGACCTTCTTGCCCAGAAGGAGTCCGGGCTGGAGCAGCTAAGGCTCGAGATGGAGAGGTGGCGTCTCGAGATCATGGAGAACCGAGAGAAGATGGAGGAGGAGGTACGCGAGCGGGTGGCCGAGATCACTCAGAAGACCGTGAGCCTGTCGAAGTCCCAGGCGGCCGCACCGAACGACGAGGTCCTCCTGAGAAGGGAGATCGAGCTGCGCACCCTCGAAGAGACCCTGATATCGAAGGAGCGCGACATCGAGACCAAGGAGCGCACGCTGGCGGTGGAGCTGGAACGCCTCGAGAAGGAGCGTGCGGAGGTCCAGGACCTTTGGAACAAGATCGAGGCCTCGGAGAAAGGCATCGCGATGGGAATCGATGAAAAGACGATAGTCGAGCTCGAGAGACGCAAGATAGAGCTTGATGACATGTACCTGAAGCTCTCCCAGCGCGAGGAGTCGATGCGGAAGGACGAGCAGCGCCTGGAGGGCGAGTGGGGAAGGCTCCAATCCATGGAGGAGGAGCTCTCAGGGCTGGCCAGGATGCTCAAGTCCAAGGAGGACGAGATAAGAAAGATGGACGGCCCCCCAGAGGCCGGGTGATGTGCGCCGTCAGAAAACGGTCACTTTTCCATTGACTATCTTGTCCGTCAGGTCCGTTATGTTCGCCAAATGCTGGTTGTAGACCGCCCTTATCTCCTTCTCGTACTTCTTCGGGTTAACGTTCGGAGCGTAGATCATCCTTGCACTCGCGACCTGCGGCTGATCGATCGGATGTCCTATCTGTGAAAGTATCCTAGCGTGGACCTCAATTATGTCTCCCCGACCGATCTTATAGATCTCGTCCGCGACCTGGTTGGCCATTATGTTGTACAGCTTGCCCACATGAGTCACCGGGTTCTTTCCAGCCGAAGCCTCCATGCTCATGGGCCTCATCGGGGTTATCAAACCGTTCGCCCTGTTCCCTCTTCCGACGGAGCCATCATCGCCGTTCTCCATCGAGAGTCCCGAAACGGTCAGGTAGTATACCCCCCTGTCGTAGTCATCGGCCGTGTTGATATCCACCGTCAGCTCGCGAGTGGTGTGCTTCTGTGCGAAATCGGTGACCTTGTCATTCATCTCTTCTATGCAGCTCTTGTAGTGGCTCCCATCCGGGATCTTTGAGGACACCATCGCCACGGCCACCGTGAGGTTGGTCTTGGAACCGTGCCTGCATGCCATCACCTTTACGTCCTCGCCGAGTTCGGGGAGCTTCTTGCAGAGCTTGCCGTTGATGAACTTCTCCGTTTCCAGCGTGACCTTCTCCGTCTCGCTAAGAGGTGCGAACCCGACTCCGAACGATGTGTCGTTCGCGAGCAACCGCTTGGTCTCGTACACGCCCCTGAGGTCCACGCTGCCCTGGCCAATCCTGCAGTCGAGGGCGATGTCCCATTCCACATCCAGGTTCTTGCACGTCTTCTCGAGATAGTCCGAAGCGGCCTTCATCGCGCACGTCCGGTATGGCAACCTCTGACCGTTCACTTCGGTGGTCGCCCTTCCAACGAGGAGCACGTAGATCGGCTCAAGGATCGACCCGCCGCCGAACACCGGGGCGGACTGACCTCCGACGACTTGGACTTCGTCGGTGTTGTGGTGAAGGATCCTCCCGTACTTCTCCAGGTACATCTTGCACAACGATCTGCTAACGCTTTCTGCCAGTCCGTCGGCGATGCTGTCAGGGTGACCGATTCCCTTCCTCTCGACGAATTCGGTCCCTTGCTTCTCAATGGAGGCGTTGTTCAGTTCTTCGATGAAAATGTTCCTTTCCATAATGTCAACTCTCGAGGATTGAACCTGAAGAAACGAATCGCTGTTATTAACCTTTTCGGGATGAGCGATTTGCTGTCACTTCTTCTTGGCGTACGCTTTCCTTCTGTTCTCCCTGAGCGTGCCCTGCGGGATCAAGCACATCTTGTGGCCTGACAGCACGCCCGCGACGCCTTCCTTGCTCTCGACCTTGCTGTAGTCCTCGCACATCTTGCAGGTCGGGGGGCACACGCTAACGCGCTCCTTCGGCTCTGGGTACGTGAATATGCCTCCCTCGTAGTTCCTGAGCACGACGCGCTTGTCCGACATCGATATCAGGTACTGAGGGGCCAGTGGTATCTTCCCGCCGCCCCCGGGCGCGTCCAGGATGAATGTGGGGACAGCGAACCCCGAGGTGTGTCCTCGCAGGGACTCGGCGATCTCCAGACCCTTCTCCACGGACGTCCTGAAGTGCTCTATCCCTCTTGACAAGTCGCATTGGTAGAAGTAGTAGGGCCTGCACCTGATCTTGACCAGCTCGTGGACGAGCTTCTTCATTATTGTTGGACAATCATTGATGCCTCTGAGGAGCACGGTCTGGTTCCCAACCGGGATCCCGTGATCGGCAAGCCTCTCGACCGCGGCCTTCGATTCCGGGGTGATCTCCCTCGGGTGGTTGAAGTGCGTGTTCAGCCACATCGGATGGTATTTCGCCAGCATCTTGCAGAGCTCGGGCGTTATCCTCATCGGAAGAGTCACCGGGGCCCTGCTCCCAATGCGGACTATCTCGACATGGTCGATGGCCTTTAGCCTCTTGATGATGTCCTCCAGGAATGCATCCGACACGAGCAACGCGTCGCCGCCAGACAGGAGAACGTCCCTGATCTCCTCGTGCTCCTTGATGTATTTTATCGCAGCGTCGATCGAGGCCTTGTCTCGCGCGTGGTCCTCCTGGCCTGCGAGCCTTCGCCTCGTGCAGTGCCGGCAGTAGTTCGCGCACATGTCGGTGATCAGGAAGAGCACGCGATCAGGATACCTGTGCGTGAGCCCGTGCACGGGCGAGTCGATGTCCTCGAAGAGCGGGTCCTCCATGTCCGAGGCGCTGAAGTCCAGCTCCTTGATAGTTGGTATCGCCTGCATCCTTACCGGGTCGTGGGGATCGTCCGGGTCCATCAGCATCGCGAAGTACGGGCTTATCGCCATGCGAAGGACCTTCAGGGATTGCGCGACGCCCTTCTCCTCCTCGGGGGTGAGGTTGACGATCTCCTTGAGCTCCTCGACGGTGGTCACTCTGTTCTTGACCTGCCAAGTCCAGTCTTCCCATTCCTTCTTCGTGACGTTCTTCCAGAGCGAGACTTCCTTGTATGATCGCATGACCTGTCCCCTGAATACGACAATCCGCCTCATTGTCTAACAGTCTATTTATGACCTGTCCACTGAAACTGAAAACGGTTACGAACTCCGATGAAGCCATACGAATTCAGACGGCCCTCCTAGCCCGCAGACGGAAGTAATCGGAATCGCGTGTCTAAAAATAGCTCGAAGCTGATGTGTAAATCGCCAATGGTTAAATAGCGTCAGCCGTATTCGAGAAAATGCCAGTCCAGACGACTGGAAAACCCCTTCATAACCGCAAAGGATATTCAGCCGACGCGAGGATGTTCGAATGAAGAAAGTCGCGATAGTGGGAGCGGGACAAAGCAGGTATGGGGATTTCCCAGAGAAGGGCATCAAGGAGTTGTTTTTCGATGCCTACAAGGACATGGTCTCGAGTGTGGACAAGGGCTTCGACCCGAAGACAATAGAATCAGCCTACATCGGCAACCTTGGGTCAGGCGGATTCCAGCTCGGCAACATGTCCGCACTGGTGACGGAATATGTCGGACTTCAGCACATCAACACGATGAGGATCGAGAACGCCTGCGCATCCGGCGGGTACGCGCTCGCGGCAGCTTTCATGGATGTCCTGTCGGGCACTCACAAGGTCGC
>JBGOXV010000040.1:0-10720 GCA_041479325.1 Thermoplasmata archaeon | reverse complement strand
GGCCGACATAAAGGCATTTGAGGCCGTGGGGGTCCACTGCTGTTCGGTCGTCACGTGCGTGACCTCGCAGAACACCCGGAAGGTGTCGTCAATCTTCCCGCTGCCGCTCCGCACGATTGAGGATCAGATCGACTCGGTCCTCGAAGACGTCAAGCTCGATGCGGTCAAGACCGGGATGCTCTACAGTGGAGACATCGCGGAGCTAGTGGCGAAGAAGCTCAGGAGAGGGGTCGGACCGATCGTGGTCGATCCGGTCTTGGCGGCTTCGACCGGAGCTTCGCTGCACTCGTCCGGTCTGGTCGAGGCCATCATCACCAAGATGATTCCCATCTGCGCCCTGGTCACGCCGAATGCGCCCGAGGCTTCCAAGATATCCGGGATCGAGGTTAAGAACGAGAAGACCGCAAATGAGGCCGGATTCGAGATCATGGAGATGGGACCAAAGGCTGTCCTGATTAAGGGCGGCCACCTAAAGGGGCCTGATGCGGCCGATTACCTCTTCTCCGGAAGCAAGGTAGTGAAGCTCGCGACTCCGAGGGCAGTGGGAGACACTCACGGGACTGGCTGCGCGCTCGCCTCGATGATCGCAGCCCATCTGGCCCTCGATCAGGGAATTGAGGAATCTGTCAGGAACTCCAAGAGAATGATATACAAAGCGATCATGTCGAGGGAGATAGTCGGGAAAGGCGTGCCATGCGCGAACCCCCTCGCTGTTCTCAGGATCGATGCCAGGAAGGCCGACATGCTCGAGGAGCTCGAACTAGCAGGAGGGGAGCTCGAGAAGCTCATGGACAGCGACCTACTTCCCGAGGTGGGGTCGAACATGGGTTACGCCGTTCCTGGAGCTCTTGAACCTGAAGAGATAGCCGCATTCGACGGCCGAATAATCCGAACGCGCAGGGGAGCGAGGATTGTCGGTCCGGCCAGATATGGCGCCTCAAAACACGTCGCTCGAATCATAGTGGCCGCATCCTCACACGACCCGGGCATCCGTTGCGCCCTGAACCTGAAGTGCTCAGAATCGAACCTCGAAGCCTGCAGGAAGGCAAAATTGTCGATCGCGTCCTTCCAACGCGCGAGGGAACCGAAGGGAGTCTCCTCGATGACCTGGGGAGTCCACAATGCTATCCGCAGAACGGGCGGAGTCCCAGATGTCATATACGACGAAGGCGGTGTGGGAAAGGAGCCGATGATAAGGCTCCTCGGCACGAATCCAGAAGACGTGCTCAGCAAACTCAAACGCATCAAAGCGAAGCGATGAATAGGCGAGGACAAGCCCATGAAGATCGCGATGTTCGCCGACTCCTATCACCCGACGGTCGATGGTGCTGTTGTGGCCATGGAGACCGCGTGCTCGGGTCTTGAGAAGAGGGGTCACGAGGTCGTCATCCTCGCCCCCGACGTCAAGCCCAGACCGCCGGCCAAGCGGACGGTCCATTACCTGCCTTCGGTCGAGTTCAAGATGTATCCCGGATACAGGGTCGTCGTCTCCCCCTCAGACATGCTGGAATTCCTGAGGAAGGAAAAAGTGGACATCATACACTCGCACGGGCTCGCCTCGATGGCGATCCTGAGCCTGACTGCGTCCAGGGCATTGAAGATCCCTCACCTATTGACATTTCACACGATGGCCCACGAGGCTATCAACCATTACTCACCGGTCCCGATCCGCGCGGAGTTCGCTAATGTCCTCGTCTGGTTGTTTCTCAGGAACCTCCTGAAGAGGCCCGAGGTAGTCATAGCGCCATCGCAGCCAGTCAAGGACGAACTCATTGCGAACGGTGCGCGGATGAAGGCGTGCGAGGTGGTGCCCACCGGGGTAGACTGCTCGCGATTCACACCCGAGAGGTACGACAAGAACTTCCTCAGCAGATATGGGCTCGGAGGAAAGAGGGTCATCTTGCATGTGGGAAGGCTCTCGAAGGAGAAGAGGTTGGATATCGTTCTTGACGCGCTCGCAGAGCTCGCCCCCACGGAACCGGAGCTTGCGCTTCTCGTCATCGGTACGGGACCTGCCGCGGAATACTTTCAGGCCCAGGCAAAGAGCTTGGGGATAGACAAGCGGGTCGTGTTCGCTGGATTCCTGTCAGATGATGAACTGTCGACGGCATATGCGAGCTGCGAGGCACTCGTGATCGCCTCGACCTTCGAGACCCAGGGACTGGTCGTGCTCGAGGCACTGGCGTCCGGTACACCTGTCGTTGGCATACGTTACAGGGCCATCCCGGAGTTCGTAAAGGAGGGCAAGAACGGCTGCCTGTTCGACCCCAGCAATTGTGCAGATGCCATCAGAAGATGCCTCGCGAGGAGCGAGTCGATGATGATGAGCGCCGTCTCGTCAGCGAGGGAGTACTCGATCGAGTCCTCCACGATCAAGCTCGAGAAGGCTTATGCGAAGGCTGCTGAGATCGCAGCCCTGAACAGTTAGCGCTTGGCCGAGCAATCGCGACGTGCCGAGCTCTGAGGAAAGTATTTCTATCGAAGCTACTGATGCAATCGGGAGACAAGGATGGTCCTCTCCTACGCTGGATTCTACGTAATCTATGCATCGAGCCTCGTGCTAGCGACCGTCATCGGTCTTCTCGTCCTCGTGGGCTGGAAGGACATCTGGCTCAAGAAAATCTTGAAGTCCGCAAGGTACAACGCAGTCTACATCGTCATTCTCACGGCGTTCCCGTTGTTGATCGAGCTACACGGCTTTCTGGGAGGTGGTCCCTCTGGGCCCGGCGAGATGGCAAAGGAAGTCCGAAACACGAGCTGGGTATTCGACCTCGGTGGAGGTATCGTCAAGATCCTCCAGTCCTGGCTGAACTACGGCATAGTGACCGATTTCTTGATCATCATCTACGCATGGCTGTTCTACTTCCTCATCTATTTCGCGCCAGTCCTGATGCTCGCCAGGGATGACCGGCTCACACTGAGGAAGTACGCGATCGCGTTCATCATCACGTACTGCATCCTCACACTGTTCTACGCCTTCTTCCCAGTCTCCGTAAGCTCGTCATCCCAGGAAACTGATGTTGTCCCGATACTTTACGTCAACACATACTGGGGGAGGATGGTAACGAACATCGACCCGCTCAACACCGACTTCCCCAGCGGCCATGTGAGCCTCTCCGTGACCGCGTTCCTCATCTTCGCGACTGCTGGAACAACCTACAGGAGGTTCTCCTACTTCCTTGGAGCCGTGACGGTGGCGACAGTGTTCGCCGTGCTTTGCCTAGGAATCCATTGGCCTGCGGACGTGCTTTCCGGGTTCCTCGTGGGCATCTTCGCCGCGGTCGCCGCCCGCAACGACAGGATACAGACGACGATAGACAGATGGGTCCGCGCCATATCCGACAGGATACTCAAACCGGTTGAAGAAGAGTCTAGGCCAACGTGACCTTGATTATGGTCACTTCGAAGAACAGCTCCCTGCCGGCAATCTCGCCATTGTAGCCAGTAGATGTGTCACTCTTGCTGATTTGGAATGTTCCCGCGGTGGAGTTGAACCCCGAAACGACGAACGTCGAGCCGTCACTGTCCGCGCCCTTCACCTCGTAGACATCTGACTGCGAAACCGCGTGCCCCAACACAATCAATCCTTGGCCGCCATATGCCGACGGATTGTAGCTTTCCACGGTGACTGGCCATCCACTCGGATTCGCGATATCGTTGGGATTCCCGAACGGATACACGACCTGCCCGACGGTCGGGTCCTGCCTGATGGAAACCAAGCCGGCCTGGTCGCTCACCACTGCCACGTCCCAGCCCCAGAAGGGATGTTTGTAGACTTGCCCCGGCACAGCGGTTGTGCCAAAGGTGGTCGTGAATTGCCCGTCAGTCATGAATTCGAGCACCCCTATATGCTGGTGCAGATTGATCGTTTGAACATATTGCGACTTCACGGGGTACGCATCCCCAGCCTTCACGTCAATTATCGCGTGGTCACCTTGGCGAAGTCCGATAACGCCCATTGCAAAACCCTTTATCGTCCCACCCTGGCCGTAATTGCCAGCGGTCATGTTGAATGGTGCGTAGCTATCGTTGGCCCTCGCGCTATACGTCAGAGACTTTGGGTAGAGAGCATTGTTGACCCCGACGCTCTGAAAGCTCGTGTCGAAGACTCTGCCGTCGGCGAATCGGCCGATATAGTTCATCATGACCTTGTCCCCGGCCGCTATAGTCGGAACGGTCAGTGACTTGGTGGCTCGAGAATTCGTATAGAGGACGAAACTGATTGCCCCGACCGACACAACAATAACGGCTATCAGAAGAGCAATCACTATCTTGGTGTTGTCCCTCTTCTCTGTCGGATTCGGCGGGCTCTCCATCTGAACTCCTGGGGCGCGGTTATAATATGGGCCGATATAAAGGTTATCGCCTGGAACATCGGCCAGCACGCCCGAAAAATCATCATCCGCCCGAAACCGGCGGGAATATCGCGATCTCGTCTCCATCGGAGAAGTGGACGTCTCGAGCAGGGGTTCGTCCGATGTTCAATCCGTTGACAAGTATCACCACGCTGTCGGGATCGGACCCTCTGCCGGCGAGAATCCTGGCAAATGAAGGGTCGTACCTCGACTTCATCAACTCGATGAGTTCACCGAGATCAGATGCGTCGATGTCGCAGCCCGACCGGCCTGCTGCCTCCCGGACGGACGCGAATAGCCTCACCGTGACCCTTGCCATCGACCTCCTTCAACCTGGATGTGGGTAATAAAAGGTGCGAACCGCCAAGGTTCCTTGCATGTCCTTTTTGAGCAAGAACCCTATTGGCCAGGCTATGAGTAGACCATATTTGAACCAATCATCTAAGCACGGCGGACTAGTCTTGGAATGTCCCCCCGGAGCCTGTCGAACAAACGGAGCAATCCATATCAAGGAGACCATTTCATAGACAGTTTGCGTTACAGAATCAAGGAGATCGCACGGTTTGGTGAAGGCTGGTAGAGCGGACAAAGAGGAGACCATTAGGATCAAGGGCATGCACTGCGCGACCTGCAGCGATACAGTTAGGGATGCTCTGCTGTCCGTCAAGGGCGTGAAGGACGCCAGAGTGAATCTCGCGACTCAGAAGGCCACATTCACCTACGACACGTCGGTCGCGTCTATGAAGGATGTCGAGAGCGCCGTCAAGGGCGCAGGTTACGCAGTCGCCAGGGACGAGACCACACTTACGATAGGTGGCATGCATTGTGCGACGTGCGCGCTGACTATCCAAGAGGCGTTGACGGCCGTCCCTGGCGTTGCGGATGCGAGGGTCAACTTCGCGTTGGGCAAAGCGACCATCGACTACGATTCGAATGTCGCCTCCGAATCGGAGCTCAGGAAGGCGGTGGAAGAGTCCGGGTACAAGGTCCTGGAGATCAAGGGTGTCATGGCAGAGAAGCTGGCCAGGCAGAAGGAAATCGGAGAGGCCTTTGGGTCGCTGGTGATCGCTGCCGCCCTGAGCATCCCCATCGTCGTGATCATGATGACCTTCGACTTTTGGTCGAAAGGACTTCTGTCCGAGGACGGCCGGAATTACATCCTTCTGGTCCTTGCGACTCCCGTCCAATTCTATGCAGGCCTCAGGTACTATCGAGGAACCTACTGGGCACTGAAGAACAGAAGGGCGAACATGGACACGCTCGTCGTGATGGGCACGACTGCTGCTTGGCTCTACAGCTTCCTGGCGACTGTGGTTCCGAGCGCGCTCAGCTCGCACGATGTGTACTTCGACACGTCCGCGTTGATCATAACGCTCGTTCTTGCTGGCAAGTATCTGGAGCTAAAGTCGAGGGGCGCGACCTCGGAGGCCATCGTGAAACTGATGAACCTCCAGCCGCCCGTGGCAATCGTGTTGAAGGACGGCATTGAGACCGAGGTCGGGGTTGAGGAGCTGAAAGAAGGGGACATCGTCCTGGTCAAGCCAGGAGAGAGGATTCCCGTGGATGGCGAGGTCGATGCGGGCACCTCGGCCGTTGATGAATCCCTCGTGACCGGGGAATCGGTGCCAAGGGAGAAGACGGTCGGAGACGCCGTTACCGGCGGGACCGTGAACATCGGTGGCCTGCTTAGGGTGAAGGCGACGCGGGTTGGAAGGAACACGACCCTGGCCCAGATTGTCAAGCTCGTCGAGGATGCCCAGAGCACGAAGGCTCCCATCGAGAGACTGGCCGATACTGTCTCGAGCTGGTTCGTTCCGATCGTGATACTCATCGCCCTCATCACACTGGGGTTCTGGTTCCTGCTTGGGGCCCAGATCTTCAACGTGGAGAACCCGCTCACTTTCTCTCTGACGGTATTCGTGGCGGTGCTGGTCATAGCTTGCCCGTGCGCACTGGGCCTGGCCACACCGACTGCAATAGTGGTCGGAACGGGCCGGGGAGCCCAAATGGGAATTCTGATAAAGGACGCCACTGCGCTCGAGACGGCGCACAAGCTTACCACTATCATATTCGACAAGACCGGTACACTAACGAGAGGGGAGCCGAAGGTTGTCAGGCTCGTGCCCGTAACGGGAGTCACAGAGAACGATCTCATCTTCCGCGCGGCGAGCGTGGAGAAAGGATCGGAACACGTCCTCTCCCGAGCGATCATCGCAGCGGCCGAGTCAGCGGGGATCCTCCTGGATCCGCCAGAGTCGTCGAAGGTAATTCCTGGCGAGGGAGTCATGGCCTCCATAAGGGGAGAAGAGGTCGCCATCGGCAACGCCCGCTTGATGGAGCGGCTGAGGATCGACCTCGGCACGCTCAAAGCGACGATGGCGTCGATGGAGAGCGAGGGGATGACGGTGATGGCCTGTTCGGCGAACTCCAGGCCTATTGGCCTCATAGGGGTTGCGGATACCATCAAACCTGAGGCCAAAGAGGCATTGAGCGGACTGAGGGGCATGGGCTTGAAGGTGGTCATGCTGACCGGGGACAACGAGCGAACGGCAATGGCGATCTCCAAACAGGCCGGGATCGACGAGTTCAAGGCCGAGGTGCTCCCGGCTGACAAGGCGAATGTCGTCAAGGGCTTCCAGGAAAAGGGGGAGGTCGTGGCGATGGTGGGAGATGGGATAAACGACGCCCCTGCCCTGGCCCAGGCAGACATCGGGATAGCCCTCGGAACGGGAACGGACATCGCTTTGGAGTCCGGGAACATCGTACTGGTCGGAGATGACCTCAAAGGTGTGGTTTCTGCGATAAAGCTCAGCAAGAGGACCTTCGCCAAGATAAGGCAGAACCTGTTCTGGGCGCTCTTCTACAACACAGCTTCCATACCAATTGCCGCGGGCGTGTTCTACCCCCTGATCCACGTGCTCCTGAACCCAGTGGTGGCGGCAGGTGCAATGGCCTTCAGTTCAGTCTCGGTCGTAACCAACGCGTCTCTGCTCCGGAGATTCAAGCCATGAGGAGGGGGTCCCTTGGTCTGCGCTGACCGGGGACATGAGGTCGCAGAAAAGGTTATCTGGTCCTTTCAGGATAACAACCTGTAGTTTAAAGGAGAGCGGACATGCCAAACGCGAGCCCCCGGGATGCCTGCCCCCTTCAAGACCATCAGCTCGGTGCTCCCCCGTCGGATGTGGTCTAATGTTTGGAAAGAAACTCTCAAAGGGATTTCTCGTGGACTCCAGTGGCGGACTCGTAAAGGAATTCATCTTCTCACAGAAGGCGGATGTGGATTTCGCTGAGATCCAAAGTGCCATTCAGGGGAAGAGCGACCTGGGTTCGCTGAGTCCGTTCCAGGTCGGGAAGTCCACCGCCACTGTGGTAAAGGGAGACAAGCTGTGTTTCATCGCCGTCGGAAAGGGCGTTTCGGATGAGGAGGACATCGGATTCTTCAGGGAGATTCTCAACTCTGTGGAGAGGAGCTTCGACTCCGAGCTTCAAGAGAGGGCGAAGAAAGCCATCGATCTGGAGGAGCGGGCAAAGCTTGAGATGGAGAACTCCAGTCAAGCGTCGATCCTGCTTGAGAACCAGAAGAAGGACCTCTCCCAGGAAAGCGAGGAAATAGAGACCCTTAGGAAAGAGCTCGAACGCCTGAGGAAGGAGACAGAGGGGTGGCAGAAGGAGCTCGAGGAGTTCGAGACGCAGGTCAACGACAGACATGCACAGATCAATGAAAGGGTCAAGCTACTCTTGGAACGAGAGCAGGGGCTGGTCAGGAGCAAACAGGCGTTCGAGGTCGCCTCGGACGCCAAACGAGCCCTCAGCAGGAAACTCCAGATCAGCGCCGCCGAACTGATGGGCCAGGCCGAGGCAGGGTTCCTGAAGCTCCGGAACGAGGAGTCGGAACATGCATCGAAAGAGGAGGGACTCAGGGCGGAGCTGAAGAAGCTCGAAGAGGACAAGACGATCTGGGACAAGGAGATCGAACAGTCCAAGGAGAGCATCCGAATCATGGAAGTCCAGAGGGAGGAACTCTCGAAGCTGGGCGACGAGCTGGATGCCAGGCAGACTAGCCTGACCGAGCTGACCTCGTCGACCGAGGCGGACAGGGAGAACCTCAAGTCCGCGTATGAGCAGTACGAGGCAGAGAAGAGCAACTTCGCGACGGAACGGGACAAAGCGAACCAAAGCTTCGCGCAGATGCAGGCCGCGAACGATGGGCGCGAGCAGAGCCTCAAGGCGATAGAGGAGGACCTCAACAGGAAGAGGCAGCAATACGAACTCGCCTTGGCCGAGCTGAAGCCCAAGCAGGACCTCATGGCCGCGAAGGCCGAGGAGCTTAACTCGCGGATCAAGGAACTCGAGGGCCGGGAGAGGATGGTATCGCAAGAGAATGCGGACCTCGAGAAGCGTCGAGCCGATGTTGACAGGAATGCCGAGATGCAGCAGAAGGAGATGTCGTCGATTCTTGGCAAGATCGGGATGGACAGCGAAGAGCTGAGGAACAGAACCACCGCCCTGGACAACCGCGAGCTCACGATCAGAGAGAAGGAGGTCAAGACAAAGGAATCGGAGACGCGCCTCGAGGTAATGCTCAGGGACCTGGACAAGGGTCAGAAGGACCTTGAGAAGAGAGAGGCGGCCATTCGAGACTCCATCGCATCTCAGGAGGCGACTCTGCAGGTGGTCTCCGAGAAAGAGGCTGTTCTCGGCGAGAGGGAGAGGGCGATCCTTGCCAAGGAAGGAGCCCTCGCGGAGTCAAGGGCAAAGGCCGAGGCCCAAAGAGATGAGCTTGTGACCGCGAAGCAGGACCTCGAGCGGATCAAGTCGGACGTCATCCGCAAGGAGACTGTGCTTGCGGACGAGACGAGTAGCCTAAACGAGCGCGAGGAGAAGCTGCTCGAGGAGACCGAGAACCTAAGGCGACGGCAGGAGGGGCTCAAGTCCGGGGAGGAGAACCTGGATTCACGCGTCAAAGCGTTGGCCGACAGGGAGAGGGGGATGCAGGGAGAGCTCGAGAAGTCGCGCAGCAGGATCGATGAGGAGCTTGCCAGGCTCGAGACCGAGAGGAAGAACGTCGCGGGAAGATTCGCCGAGCTGGAGATGAAGGAGAAGAGCCTGAGCGAGAAGGATGAATCGGTGGCAAAGGCCCGGGACGATCTGGAAGCGCGTGAGCTCGGCTTCAAGGACAAGGTCGAGGAGATGAACCGCCATCGCCAGAGCCTTGAATCGGAGATGGACAAGCTCGCCCAGGAGAAGCAGCAGGTCGAGCAGATGCACGATCACCTCGAGAAGAGGAAGAAGGTGATCGTGGAGCAGGTGGACAGCATCGCCGAGATAACGAAGAAGCTCGAGGAGCTTCGGGCGAAGTCGAGAAGGAGGGCCGAGGAAGCGGCCGCGCATGCATCGACGTCCACCGCGAAGGAAGATCGCCCCAAATAAGCGGGGTATCTAGGCGAGTGCTGGCCAACCCTTCTCAAGGCTCTTTGCCGCGCCGATCAGTGTGCGCCTGAACAACGGCCTGTTCTTTGCGTCGAGCTGGAGGTGCTTCGAGATGAATGGCCTCACATCCTCGATTATGTCCTCATTGGATTGGCGCTCGTAGCTTCTGATCATCCTATGGCAGAGGTCGAACTTGAGGGGAGTGAAGAGCGGGTCGGTATCGAGTATGGACGCGGCCATCCTGCCAACATCCTCAAGCGGGTCGCCTATCGCCGAATCCTCCAGGTCCAGGCCGTAGATGTTCTCTCCAGCTAGGATGAAGTTGGCGGGCACGGCATCGGACATGATCCAACATCGGCCGCCGTCGTTGAGCCCCGCATGGAAACGCGCTAGCCACTGGCCGATCCCCTCCGAGACGGTCGCACTGAACATCTGATTGATCAAGACATCGCCCGTCTCACCTGGTATGAATTCGGTGACGAGGTAGTCGCCGGACTTGGCGAGAGGGAGAGGAGTGTCCAGGAGGGCGTTTCGGGCCCTCAGCAAGAGCTCGAATTCATTCCCGCACTTCCCGGTCAGGAACCTCTTGACCACCACGGGACGAACGTTGGTTTCGACTATCCAAACGCGATTCTTCCTGCTCGGGACATACCTTATCCGATCGATGATTACCCTCTGGTTCAGCGCTCCCTTCAGGGTCTCCCATCCGAGGGGGTCGAACGCTGTAAGGTCGGGTAGCATGCAGAGCAAAAACGGGGTCCACCGAATAAATACCCTCTGTTGCGGGTATCATCCACCCCTTGGGCTACCTGCTGAATCATCTGCCTATTTCCAGGAGACAGCGTCCTCTCTCAGTCTATCCATGATCTCTTTTGTCAGCCGCAACGCCTCATCTGGATTGTTCGAATGCAGAGCCTCCATGGCGCTCTTCACCT
>JBGOXV010000039.1:0-10729 GCA_041479325.1 Thermoplasmata archaeon | reverse complement strand
CGCTTATCGAGTCCGGCCTGACGCTCTTGATGCCCAATTGCGCGGCGTATATCTTGCCGCCTTCCGAGAAGGTCCCCGGCCCTGCTCTCTTGCTCGAAATCGCAAGCAGGTCTCCCGGAACTACTATCTCTCTCGCTGGTTCTTTAGAATCATCGCTGCCCATTTGTCTCACTCGCATGTTTTCGATAAACACGCTGGGAACGAGGCTTAAATCACAAAGATTTACTTCGCGGCCCGCAGTGCATTTACCCTTATCTCTCTTCGGAGCCGAAAACGTGTTCAGCCCTTAAACCTTTTGGTCGGAGGGGTTCGGCTGGGTAGGCGCGTCATTCCCCAAGCCAGACCAGGGGCTCAGCCCTTGACGATCTTGGTCTCGGCCTCACCATGGGTCTTGTTGCTGACCTTCTCGATGAACTCGTTCTGCAGCCCCGCGGGCATCTCGACGACGCCGATCCACGAACCGTCCTTCTGCCATTCCTCTTTCGTGATCTTGCCGAAATGCTTGAAGTCCTCGTAGCATCTGCCGTAGTCCTCTCCGGTCACCTTAACGGCGATCCTGACCTTGTCGAACTTGATGGGGATGAGCGGTCTGAGAGCGTCCATGACCATCGGGACCTGGGCTTCGACGCTCTTGAACGGGTCGATATGGACCTTCGCCTCCTCCATGGCCGTCTCGATCCTGGTCGCCGGATGAGGGCCTCCGGTCTGCGGGTTCATCGCGTTCCTGGCGATGTACTCCACAATCCTCTTCCTCTTGTTGTCCAGCATGACCTTCCGCTGTTCGGTCGTCAGGTGGACCTCGCCCTTGAGGACTATGACCTTCGCGACCTGCATCGAGTCGGTCGTGCCGAATATCTCCTTGACCTTCTCCTCGGATGCTCGCGTCCCCTTCTTGGCGTTCTTGAAAATCGTGTCTATGACCAAGTGCTCGAGGAGGTCGACCTCCTTCCCGTCCTTCATCTTCTGGACGACGGCCGGGTCTATGAGTATCTCGAAGCTCTCCCCATGAGACTCGTATCGCGCGACTATCGCATCCTCGATGTCTACCATATGATCAAGCTCAAGCGGCCAGCTTCTTGACGTAGGCCTCAACCTCGGCCTCCGTCAGTCTCCTGAACCGCTCTCCGACCCTTACGACACCTATCTCCACGGCCTTCGTATTGAGTGCCTCCTCGGTCGCCTTCTGGAGTGCCTTCAGGCCGAGCAAGATGGCTTCGTCTATGTTCATGTCTTCCTTGTACTCCTCCTCGAAGACGTCCATGATCGCGTTCTTGCCGGCACCGATCGACCCTGCCTTGTAGGCCACGAGGGCACCGCTCGGGTCGGTCTCGAATAGGTGGCATCCCTGGTCATCCACACCCGCGACGAGCAATGCCGTCCCGAAGGGTCTGACCCCGCCGTATTGAGTGTAATTCTGCTTGAAGTCGCACAGCCTCTTCACGAGTGTCTCGATGTCCATCTTCTCAGCGTAGGTGATCTTGTTGATCTGCGCGAGCATCCTGGCGTAGTCCACCAGCACGCGGGCATCGGCGACGAGTCCGGAGGTCGCGCATCCGATGTGCTCATCGATCTGGAATATCTTCTCGATAGACTTCGATTCGATGAGCTTGCTAGCAATCCTCTTGTCCACGATGAGCGCCACTCCGTCCTTGAACTTCAGGCCGACCGTTGTCGTGCCCCTCTTGACGGCTTCACGGGCGTACTCGACCTGGAAGAGCCTTCCGTCGGGCGAGAACACTGTTATCGCCCTGTCGTATGCCATTTGTCCTGGTTGCATTGTTGAACACCTCTCTGACAATGATGACTTGAGCTACCTAGCTGATGACCTGGATTCTGGCTAAGGTGGTAACTCGATATAAAGGTTTTCGGCGAACCGACCTCCGCTCGAATCGTGATGCATGAGAACCGCTGGATGGTGTCCGATGGCCCCTAGACCAGTGCTGCGTACTTCAGCTTCAGGGTCTTGATCGTGCCCGACGTCTTCAGGGTCGTGACCCTGCTGGGTGAGCCCCTAATGGAGTCCACGGAGCCAAGGACCTTGATCGCCTCGTCCTTCAACCTGTGGGGCACCTTGAGTATCCCGAAGTTGTTCTCGAAGACCGTGATCCTGAACGAATCCCCAACCCGACTCCTCCTCGAAGTGTATAGCATCGCGTCGAGAAAGTCGCTCCTGGAGAAGGATTCGGCACCGTCGATCTTGAAGGCGATGTACCTCCATCTCTCGCCGGGGCTCTTCTTCGGCATGTCACATCTCAGTGGACGTAGTCCATTCCATGCTTGCTCTTGGGAGCGTCTTCGACCGATTTTATCAAGGCGCTCTTGACGCCCGTGAGCACGACCATCGCCCTGACGATCCCTTTCAGCGAGGGGTCTACGCTGCAGCCCCAGATAACCCTTGCCGAGGGGCTGATCCTCGCGGTGACGAGCTCCGCCGCCTTCTCCGCTTCGGTGATAGTCATGTCGTTGCCGCCTGTGACCCTGATGAGGGCCCCTCGTGCCGTGGTCAGGTCGATCTCGCCGAGCAACGGCGATTCAAGCGCCTGTCCGACTGCGGATTCTATCCTGTCACCTCTCGCGCTCTTGTTGTCGGCTTCGCCCATGCCGATCATCGCGACTCCACCGTTCTTCATGATCGTCATCACGTCGTTGAAGTCGAGGTTGACCAGACCCGGTCGTGTGATAATTTCCGTCAAGCCCTTGATGGATTCCATCAGGACTTCATCTGCAACCCTGAATGCCGCATCGAGTGGCAGCTTCGGGACCAGCTCGAGCAGTTTGTCATTCGACACCACCGCACAGGTATCGCAGTTCATCCTGAGCTTCTCGAGTCCCTTCAAGGCGTTGTCCATCCTCAGCTTACCTTCGGCCTTGAAAGGAAGCGTCACGACGCCTATGACCAGCGCTCCGGATTCTCGAGCGAGCCTCGCGACAACTGGTGCCGATCCCGTTCCAGTGCCTCCACCCATCCCCGCCGTCACGAAGACGATGTTCGCGGTCTTGACATAATCCTTCAGCTCGTCGACTGCTTCCTGAGCCGCGCGCTCGCCGACCTCGGGAAGTGCCCCCGCTCCGAGGCCGCGTGTGGTCGAACGTCCGAGGAGTACTTTGTGAGGCGAGTGGACATTGAGCAGATGCTTCGCATCGCTGTTCGCCGCGACGAGCTCAGCCCCAAATACTCCACACTGGCTCAGCCGGTTCACCGTATTGGAACCTCCGCCACCACATCCTATTATGGCGATCTGGACCTTGAGTTTCTCGACGATCCTTGCCAACTCGTCATCGTCTGGCGCACCCAAATCGACCTTTGTTGTCTTCTGTAGCTCATGCTGTTCGAGAGCATCATCAATAAGCGATTTCATATCATCCCATCCGCAAGCTCTTTGCACGTAGGTATTCGAATTGAGGATATAAAAGGGTTCAGGCCAGACAATCCCCTCGCGGATTGGTCGAATTCGATGCAGATGTGAGCTCACGCCCGGATATTTGCTCGACGACGGCGGGACGAGCGAAGAGGAGCGACTCGTCGCGATGTCGCTTGCGTTTGCCTACCTGCGTCGCTCTTTTCCGTAGGAAAAGAAACCCAAGATACTGGCTCTTTCTTCGTCTTAGCAATATTTATATCGGCGGTTCCTGATTACTTACATAGTCTAGGGGTGCACTCATGCCGAAGAGTCTTGTTAAAGAAGCATTGGGAAAAGACGCAGATGAACTAAACGATAAGTCTTCCCCTCAGCCCGCACAGGTACAGGTCACAGCACCTGCTGCCCCTACCGCGGATGACGAGGAGATAGCAAAGATCGCGGCGCAGCTGGATGTGAGCATAAAGATCATCGGTTGCGGCGGTGGCGGTTCCAACACCATCAACCGATGTGTCGAAGCCGGCGTATCAGGCGCTCAGCTATGCGCGATAAACACGGACGCGAAGCATTTGCTCGCGATCCACGCTCCGAAGAAGATCCTGATCGGTAAGAACATCACGAGGGGTCTTGGAGCAGGGGCCATACCGCAGGTAGGCGAGGCCGCTGCCAAGGAGAACGAGAGGGAGATCAGGGATTTCCTTCAGGGAGCCAACATAGTCTTCGTGACTGCTGGCATGGGAGGCGGCACCGGGACCGGTTCCGCGCACTTCGCTGCCAGGCTCGCGAAGGAAGGAAAGGCTCTTACTATCGGCGTCGTCACATTGCCGTTCAAGGCGGAGGGCGAAGTGAGGATGGAGAACGCCCTAGACGGACTCGAGAGATTGAGGAGGCTGTGCGACACGACCATCGTGATCCCCAACGACAAGCTCCTTGAACTCGTTCCCAAGCTCCCAGTGGACGCCGCGTTCAAGGTAGCGGACGAGGTCTTGATGCAGACCATCAGGGGCCTGACCGAGATCATAACCAAGCCCGGCTTGGTCAACTTGGATTACAGCGACATCATGACGGTCATGAACGAGGGCGGAGTCGCATTCGTCGGTATCGGCGAATCCGATGAGGCGGACCCGGAGACCAGAGTCAATGCGGCGATCGAGGAGGCCCTCAACTCGCCACTCTTGGGCGAGATCGACCTCAAGGAGTCCAAGGGCGCGCTGATAAGAGTGGTCGGTGGACCGGACATGACGGTCACTGAGGCTCAGAGGGCTGCAGAGGTCGTTGGCCAAAGGGTCGCGAAGCATGCTCGGCTCATCTGGGGATGCAGCATCGACCCGGCGCTGGAGAGCGATGTGAAGATCCTCCTCATCGTCACGGGCGCCAAGTCGGACTCGTTCGTCGGGCAGGAGAGCCGATCCCCAATGTCCGATGGCAGGAAGCCGGCGGCAGGTTCCAGATCGTACGGAAGGAACGACGAGCCGATCGACTTCGTCAGATAAGCCCCAAACCTGAATCAATCTAATGGGCGGCCTCACCGCCGCCTATCTTCTCACTTTTCTCTCCACTTTCCCCTGCAGCTTGGGCTCGTCCGCGAACCGCGCCCCGCACTTCGGACAGAACTTGTCCTGGAGCTCGCTCCTGGCCCCGCAGACCGAGCACTCCGCCCCCCCGACCCTGTCGGAGAAGATGACGCCGCAAAGACACGCAAATGCATCCTTGTCGACTCTTCTTCCGCAGGCCGGGCACTCCGAGATCAGCTCCACAAAGGACTCGCCACAGTGCTCACACGTCTGAGAGGCCTGCGGGATCTCCTGGCCGCACTTGGGACAGAGCATGTTCCCTTCGCCAACGAGCACCACCCCGCAGCCACAGGACCTCTCCCCCTCCGCGACGATCCTGCCGCACTCAGGGCACTGGAACAGATCCTCCGAGAAATCCGTGGTGAACACCACGCCGCATCTCCTGCAGAAGAGGTCCTCGTCCGTGAGGTTCTCTCCGCACTCGGGACACTGGATGGAGCGTCGGTAGAGCGTGCAGTCGCAGCTCTCGCCTTCGAGCAACCTTCTTCCACAGATGCTGCAGAACATGGATGCGTCGGGCGCCTTCTTGACCTGGTCCCTCAGTGCGAGGTATGTGTTCTCGGTCACCTCGCCGAGGAGGAACCTCTCCTCGAGGAGCAGCATCTTGTCCTCCTTTGTCAGGGGCATCGGTCTCAGCACGGGCATCTCGGAGTCGATCACGTGCGGCTTCTGCGCGGAGTAGCCGAGTTCCTTCCCGCAGATGGGACATGCGCCGACCCTCATCGCGCACGAGTTGTGGAACTGCTTGCCACAACCGCACAGCACGCTCGGGAGATCCTTCTTTATCATTCCAAGGCAGATGTCGCACTTCAGCTGGCCCTTGACCCTTATTGCCTTGACCTGCGGCCGGGTTCTCATCTGGACCTTTCGTGTCCCCGCGCGGCGTTTCAGGCCCTTCGGCACCTTGATCAGCCGTGGCTTGCGCTGGGCTGCGAGAAATATGATGGATGCATAGATGGGGAGGGCCGACATCGCCACTTCGCTCCGGTATACGCGGATGCCATCCGCGGATATAAAAGTCGAGTACGCGTTGTCGTGAGCCATGGCCATCAAGGACACGGTGAGGTTCGTCGGGGAGTTGATGGAGGTTTCCGCCAGGACTGCTCCCAAGGCGGCCGGAGAGGACTTCATCGAGGTCGCATTGCTATCCGATTCAGAGAGGGTCGCGCTCGGCAACGAGATGATCAGGATAGGGAAAGAGCGCGGCATATACGGGTTCGAGCGGGATGGCAAGAACGTGCTGGACTCGGACGCTGTCGTCCTCATCGGCCTGCTTCCGCACAAGGGCGTCGGGCTCAACTGTGGAGCCTGTGGCTATGGGACATGCAATGAGTTCAACGAGAAGTCATCATCGGGGGATTTCAAGGGGCCGAACTGCGTGATCCGAGCCCTGGACCTCGGGATAGCCCTCGGTTCTGCTGCGAAGCAGGCGGGAGAGTTCAACATCGACAACAGGATCATGTACAGGATCGGCGTGGCTGCGAGACGGCTCGGGCTCGGCCAGGCGAACATGAGCCACGGGATCCCACTGTCCGCGACGGGTAAGAACATATTCTTCGACAGGCCGAAGAAGTGATCAGACGTCGTTCGGTTCTGGCCACGGGCGCATCTTGACTCGTGCAGGGACCCCGAGGTTGGTGCCATCGAGGAGATACGCCTCAAGGTCCCTCGGATCGACGAAGCCGTTCCTGAAGAGTGGCCCGAACTTCGAGCCTGCGGTCGAGTTGACCGGGGTCCCTGTCAGCAGCGGGTTGAAGGCGGGGACGATGACGATCTCCCCTGGGCAGTGGTCATATCTCTCCAGGACCGTCTTGGACTTCAGCTTCCCCTTAAGCCAGCACTTCTCGTTGATTTTGGTCCCCAATGAATCGGCGAGTACGACTGAAGGATGGATATGGCCCATCACGAGCATGTCAGCTTCCATGACCTCGCGGGATGGCCAGATATGTCCGTGGAAAGCCCCAGCGTTCTCAATTCTCACGCCTGCCCCGGAAATGGCTTTCACTCCGGGGGGCAGGATCGCATCGAGCCCTCCGTCATGGTTGCCTGCGACAATCACGATCTCCTTGTAACGATTCATGAGCTTGTCGAGTATGGGCGGGATCTCCCTGTCCTCGCGGTAGCTCACAGACGGGATTCGATGCTTCAAGTCCCCCAAGATCAGCAAGTTGTCCGCGAACGCGGTCAGGGCTTCGAGGTTGGAAAGCATCTTCGGAGCTTGGGACGGGATGTTGAAACCTGCATGCCTGAGCTGCACCTCTATCCCTAGATGGAGGTCCGCGACGCACAGCCATCTCTTGCTGCCTCTCATGACCAAGGCGGGCACGTCTGGTACGGGCTCCAGGTCCATGGTCACTCGTACAATCCCGGGGCGGATATATTTGCCGCATCATCTTCCGAGAGAGAGCCGGTCGGCCAGGAACAAGGGCAGGCCTGCGGATTCGATCGCGTTCGCCGCATCGTCGATGTCGTAGTCAAGCCTGAGTATCTCGCACTCCCGGGAGTCCGTGTCGAGAAGGGCGTAGCTAGTTCTGGGATCTCCATCCCTCGGTTGCCCGACCGATCCCGGGTTGACGATGAGTCCGGAAGGGAACCTCTTCACATAAGGCACATGCGTGTGGCCGAGAACCAGGAGATCGCATCGCGCCCTGGTGAGCATCGACTCGGTCGCGTCCTCCTCGAACACATATTCGGTGCAGCTCCCGACTGAGCCATGGTACATCGCCACATCCAGCCCCCCAAACTGTAACCTCGCCTCCTTAGCCAATGATTGCAGCCATCTCCTCGAGCCATCGTCCAGTCGTGACGAGGTCCACAGGACGGCCTCCGCTGCATATGGATTCATGAACGATGTGTCCTTGTTCAGTGCTGCAAGATCGTGATTCCCCAGCACGGTCTGCTTCGAGATCGCACTCATCGCCCTGCAACATTCGTTCGGGAATGCGCCGTAGCCCACAACATCCCCTGCGCAGACGGTGACGTCAACATCCCCTCTGCCATTGAGTTCGGCTGCCACGGCATTGAGCGCATGGATGTTCGAGTGGATGTCCGAGAGTATAGCTAGCTTCATTTGTGGGCTCCTTGGTCAGAACGAGGCCCCGTACTATCAAAGGTGTCTACGTAGCACCAACGGTATCTTCTCGATGATGTCCGTCGCCAGCAGTCCATAGCTTTTCTCCTCGAAAACGAGGTTGCCTGCAAGGCCACAGGTGAAAGCTCCGATCCTCGCTGCTGCAAACGGGGTCGCCCTCTGCCCAAGAAGACCGGCCACGACTCCCGTGAGGACATCGCCCGTGCCGCCCACGGTCATCGCTTCGTTGTGGATTCTATTATGCTTGACATAGGTCCCATCGCTGATGACGTCCGTCGGCCCTTTCAGGAGGATCGTCATTCCAAAACTCCTCGCTGCTTCCCTGACCGCCGCTGACCTCTTCGCGAGATCGTCGGATGGAGGCGTCTTTCCAACGAGTCTCTTGAACTCCCCCGCATGTGGCGTGATGACGCCAGTCTTGCCCCTGAGGACCGAAGGTCTTGCTCCACAAGCGCCGATCGCATCCGCGTCAATGACGAGCGGCTTGTCCGTCCTCCGCACTATCTCCTGGATGGCATGGATGGTCTCTGGATCGTTTCCCAACCCGGGCCCGATCGCAATGACATCCACTCCGGCCGAGAACGCCGCCACCTGCGCAACGTGGTCCATCGTGAGTATGTCTCCGCCGAGTGCTCGTACGATGATGTTCGGCGAGTAGATCGATACTGGCAGTGCCGCGGGCTCTGGTGTGAAGACGAATGTGAGGTCCGCCCCGGACCTCATCGCGGCCATGCCAGCGAATGCTGGCGCACCTGTGTATGGTCCGCCACCGATGACAAGGACTCTTCCCGCATCGCCCTTGTGTGCATCCTTTCTCCTTTTCGGAAGCAAGGAGAAATCACCAGGTCCGCAGTAGAGTTCTGCTTCGGGAGGTATGCCGATGTCCTCGACGATGATCTTCCCAGAGTTCTGCTTCGTCATGCCCACTTTCGGAGCGTGGAGCGTGACGGTCACGTCTGGTCTGACCTGCAGGCCAGAGGGCCACCCCGACGGGACATCCACCGAAACGACCAACCGCTTCGACTCATTAAGTGCCCTGATCAGCTTCGGGTACGGATCGTGCGGCCTTCCCTGAAGCCCGACCCCGAGCATCGCGTCAACGATGACATCATATCGTTTCGGCTCGAAGGACTGAAGTTGCCTGACAAGGTCCTTCACCGCTACTAGGTTGTACCTCGCGATGTCGCTAGATACCTCCGATTCGGCGAGGAAGACCTCGGTGTGCAAGGACTGGGCGATGTGCCTGGCTGCGACAAACCCATCTCCGCCATTGTTCCCCTTGCCGCAAACGACGGCGACATTCCACTCTGGCTTGGAGATGCTGAGGACGTACTTGGCTACAGCCTGCCCGGCTCGCTCCATAAGCGCGATGGTCCTCACGCCGAGATAGGATGAGTTGATGTCGAGGACCTTCACTTCCTCCGACGGGATCGCAGGCCTAGCCACGGCTTCGGATTGTAGAGTGCGCTATTAAACCTGACGAGCGCCCGCTCCCTGCAACTGGCCAGCGTGCCGAGAAAGTGGGAGGGATTTGGAAAAGAAATATATAGGCAGACCTCTTAGACATCGATATCGGCAGGGATCAAGTAAGTGAGTGAGATCAAGCGGCTTGTTTTGGATGTCCTTAAGCCTCACCACCCGACCATCATCGAGCTATCTCGCAGGATCGGGGTCCTGAACGGCGTCTCCGGGGTCAACTGCACTCTGGAAGAGGTCGATCGTGAGACCGAGAGCGTGAAGATAACGATAGAGGGTACCTCGATTGATTTTGAGAGCGTCGAGGAAACCATCTCCGATTGCGGCGCAGTCATACACTCGGTGGACAGCGTCTCCGCGGGCAAGAAGCTCGTCGAGGAAGTGGAGACGCCTCAGGACAGATGATTCGATTCACTCAGGCTTCGGCTTCGGCATTGTCTTCAGTTTGAAGGCCACCTTCTCCAACAGGTCCGGCTTCTTCAGCTTGGGTTCGACGAGCACCCTCCCATTCGACTTGTGCCAGAACCTGGGATAGGACTTCTCGAGCTCGAGGATGCAGTCGAGCCCCAGCGACTTGACCGCTTCGTATATCATCTGAGCGCTCGGACCCTCGATTGCGTTCTTCTTGGCGATCATGCGCCCCTCACCCCTGCTGATCCTGAGCTCGAAGTATGCGGGGTAGAGCACAAGGGCTTTCTCAGGATCCACTGCCATCTCAGGTCCTCCGATTTGCGAACACGGCGCCGCTATCTAACCTTGTCGGTGAGCTCCGCTGTCAGAAAAGAGCTCGCCTATGTGGCCGGAGCAGCCGTTGCAGCTGGGATTAGGGTGGCGTTGACCACTCCGTCCTGGCCGATCCTGGAGGTTATCACGGCTTCCCCGAGCTCCGTCATGATGGTCGCCCCCTTGGTCATGATGTTCCTCTGGACGTAGTTGGGGTTCGATGGATTCGTCTTGACGGTGAGGATCTTCACCTTCTTGATCTTCCTCGTCTTCGGATCCACCACGTTCGCGGCGTTGGCCATCAAAAGGCGCGCCTTCTGCGCCTTTCCCTTGACCCGGTAAAGCTTGACCTTCTGGGGACCCAGGCGTGTGAACTGCTTCTCTCTCCCGACCTCGAACCTTCTCTTCTTTCGGGCGAGCCTCAGCCTTCCGCCTGATGGCTTCCTCTTGGGTCTGCCTTGCCAAATGGCCATCTGTAACCTCTCGGCCAAGTGAAAGTGGGAGGT
>JBGOXV010000038.1:0-10853 GCA_041479325.1 Thermoplasmata archaeon | reverse complement strand
GTCGAAGATGTGCGGTCTCTCAGAATCATCGATCTTCTTCACGTTCGAGGGCTTCAGGAAGTGGCATCCGTAGTGCACGGCCGCCTTGAGGTTCTTGCCCCCCTTGACCTTGGCCTTGATGGCCTCGAGCCCGACGTCCCTGTACAGCAGCTCGACGAAGTGCCTGACGTTGACCGTCCCGTTGTACTCCATGCCGGTCGCGTCCTTGAGTATCTTGTTGACCTTCTTCCTCGCCTCGGGGTCGTGGTTCAGCTTGTGGGCGGTCTCGAACAGCGTGTCGAAGCAGCCGTTGCAGATCGTCACAACATCGACGCCCATCTTCTCGGCGATGGCGAGGTTCCTGGCCGCTACCGCCATCCAGTAGTTCTGGTCGAACGACCGAGTCACGCCTGGTGCCGGGCAGCAGCTCGCGCCCTTCATGTCAACGAGGTCCACGCCCAGCGACTTCAAGACCTCCCTTGAGGAGCTCTCGATGCCTGGGTACCTGAGCGGCATGATGCAGCCCAGGAAGAATCCGTACTGGTTGGCCATCTCACTTACCTCCCGGGACGATGAGCTTGTCGAAGCCGCACAGGACCGCGATCTTCTTGACCTCTTCGAGCGCCTTAGCATCCGATAGCACGGTCGGTGGGACCGGCTCAAGACCCAGCTTCGTCCTGAGCGTCTTGTCCTCTTCCCTCAGGGTGACCATGTGTCCCGTCTTCGAGATGAGCTCGGCGATCTTCCTGTGCTGCTCGGCCATGTAGCCCTTCTTGACGGCCATGTTCCTGAGGGCCATGATCACGTCCACGATCTCGACGCCCCTGGGGCATCTCTCGTAGCAGGTGAAGCAGGTCGTGCACAGCCACAGGTCATCGGATGGGAGGACATCCTCCTCGAAGCCCAGCTGGGCCCTTCTTACGACCTTCCTGATCCTGAACGCGGTCTGCCTTCCGGAAGGACAGCTGCCGGTGCAAGTCCCACATTGGAAGCAGAGGTTGACAGTCTTGCCTCCGCCCTCAACGACCTTCCTTGTGAACTCTGGATTGGGTTCCTTAGCTTCTGACAAACTACTCACCAGAGCCTGATTGTGCTTGGGTCGTATTTGAGGGTTTTGCTATAAAGGGGAAAGCATTATCCTTTACGGTAAACCCAAGCTTCCCTGGCCTCCTCTAAGAACTGCGCAAGATCCTCGTTCGCCGTGCACTTGAGGGCGGGTATGGAATGCAAGGACCAGCGCTGGTCCTTCGCCCCTTCCTCCATGACGATGCCCGTCCTCACGAGGCTCTTGTTCACGAAGTAGCTGAGGTCGGTCCTGTTGAGCATGGACGGTTCATGGATGGTCCTCGCGATCTCGTAAGGGATACCCTTCTCAGCGAGGTACCTGAAGGCCAACCGCTGTGCCCCGAAGGTCAGCAGCGCATACTTCGAGCCGACGTCTTTCTGGAGCAGCATGTCGGTTCCTATCTCCTCGGTCTCGACATCGGCAGCTCGCTCCATCGCGTATATCGCGTCGTCGAGGACGACGCAATCGATCCGGCCTTCGTCCATAAGTCGGAGGTTCGAGTCGTCGTCGGCTATCGTGACGACGGACTTCTTCCCCTTGTCGGAGAGTTCCGTGGCCGCCGTGAGCAGGTATCTCTGGGAGACGACCGTTCCAGCGACCCTGAGGACCGTCGGGTCCTCGAGCCTCAGCTCATAGGCCTTGAACCGCTTGAGCAACTCGAGTCCCTCCGAGGTGAGTCTCGATCCCTTGCTCGTGGAGTTGATGAGCGCCAGGCTGGATTTCTCCTCGATCTCTCTTACGTACTTGTGCAGTACCGGAGTGGAGACACCGAGGACGGCCGCTGCTTTCTGCATGCTGCCCCGGTCGTTCACTGCGGCCAAGGCCTCCATCTGTCTGTGCGTTATCTCGACGCCGTCGCTGACGAAGATCACTCTCGGCTTCGGTCCGGGCAAGTGTTCACCTCCTCTTCCTGAGACTGCATGCATTCAAGGCCAACACAACAATGGCGAACGCGTGCGTCAACCCGCCCCTCCGGCCCCTCGCTCATCCAGTTACCTCTCCGCGCCATCCCGAAATCGTGGGTCTGAGTTCTTAAATAGGCCATTGAGGCATTAAGACTTGGTTTTGGATGCCAACAGGAAAGTACATCGTCAAACTCTGCCTGCTGGGCGACGGAGCCGTCGGCAAGACGAGCCTCGTGCGCAGGTTCGTGTTCGACGTTTTCGATGACAAGTACCTCATGTCCTTCGGCACCAAGGTCGTCAAGAAGGAGCTCAAGGTGGGCGACACGGAGCTCGACATGATGATATGGGACATACTCGGCCAGAGAACCCAGGATGCCCTTCACGCCGCGTACTACAGGGGCGCGACGGGCGCCCTCGCGGTATGCGACTTCACCAGGCCGGACACAATGAAGAACCTCAAGTCCTGGCTTGGGAATTTCAGGTCCGTCGTCGGAAACATGCCGGTCATAATCCTCGGCAACAAGTCGGACCTCGAGAAGCGGTTCACGTTGTCACAGCTGGAGGAGTACGGCAGGTCCGTGGGGTGCGAGGTCATGGAGACGAGCGCCAAGTCGGGCCTTAACGTCGAGCGCGCCTTCCTCGAACTGGGCCAGAAGCTCGTGGCGGGGTTGTCATGAGGTCGCTCCCATTCTTCGTCATGCCGGGGATCGCCCTCGCGCACCTTCGGGAGGAGCTGGAGATCGTCGAGGGGGACCAGAGGGCGAGGCACATGCTCTACCGGTACGGCCAGAGATGCGGGAAGGCTCTGGTGGAGAGCTTCGGCCTCTCCTGTGCGAACCTCGCCGAGGCCAGGTCCGTGATGGAGCCGGTCTGGATGGAGGCGGGCCTGAGCAGAATGAGGATACAGTCCTTGCAGGAGAGCGAGATGGTAGTCAATCTCGAGGAGTCGGTCGAGGCAAATGAGGGGAAGTCCTGCGATTTCAGCCGAGGCTACCTGTCGGGCATCGTGTCACAGCTCACCGGAAAGAGGTACGATGTCGACGAGGTCGAATGCGTCAGCTCGGGCTACATGATGTGCGTGATGCAGGTCTACGAAGTGGTCGATGTCCTCAAGGCGAACGCCCACCGCGAATTGGATTCGAACAGGAAGTACAACCTCGAGAGCGGTTACTCGTACCTGATCAAGGAAGAGATACCGGATCAGGCCCACGACATCTTTGTCGACGCGTCGAGGCACGGAGTGGCGTGCCTTTGCATTACGAGGGACTACCCCGAGAAGCTCAAGGAGAAGCTCGACCTGAAGGGCGTTCCTTTCCTGTGGCTCTCGATGGATCAGGAGAAGAAATACGCGAGGGACCCGACGAACATAGCCCTGCTGTATTCGGACATGAAGACCTTCATTACGGATAACAGGAACTGCATGGTCCTCCTGTCAGGGCTGGAGTACCTCATCTCTCAGAATGGCTTTCCGAAGATCCTGAAGCTCATCCAGCACGTGAACGACCGGGTCGCGGTAACGGAGTCCGTCCTGATCGCTTCGATCAGCCCGCTCACGCTGCCCGAGAACGAGCTGAAGATGCTCGAGAAGGAGATGCGGAGTTTCTGAACCGTCGGCCGGGGGGATGGGTTCGAAGTACGGCGTCATAGTCTGTCCGAAGTGTGGGATGGCCAAAGGTGTCGAGACGGCCAAGAAGACGACCGGCTGCCAATGCGGCAACGAGATAGCCCTCTCCCGTGTGAAGATCAGGTATCAGACGGACTCGCCCCTGGAGCTCGCTGACCTCGTCGCAGGGGCGAACGCAGCCATTCGAGGGGGAGAGCCATCACCGCCGGAGCGCAAGGTGAGGAAGAATGATCCCTACTTGGCCATCGCAGAACGTGCCAAGCCGATCAAGGACTCGCTCGAGAGGATGCGGTCGATCGCAAAAGGGCTGACCGAGCTGCAATCGAGATTCACGATCGATGATGTCCGGAGGATCGCGTCCCTGCTGGGCAAGGACTCCGCCGAGGATGTGCTCGCGAGGCTGAAGGAGCACAATCTTGTTTACGAGTCCGAGCCTGGAGTGTACAGGTCGGTATGATCAAGCGACGTTTTTCTTCTGCCCGGCCTTCTGCGACAGCCGCTTCGCGTCCTGTATGAGCACGGGTAGCGAGAGCGTGTGGATCTTCCTGTACCCGTAGACTGCCACGGCGGCCGCCCCGACGAGCCCGATCAGGTTCCAGGGCTCTGAGATGATCCCGGCGAAGAAAGACTCGTACATCAGCGCGAACCCTATGTGGATGAGAAGCGCCTCGGTGAAGTAACCGCTCACATCGCCTCTGGCGACTCCTATCCCGATGAGAGTGGTCGTCGATCCATGCAGGAGCACGAACAGCAACCCCAGCATGGCGACCATCACTATGTCCGCGACCTGAGGTTTGCCACCGAGGTCATTCAGGAACACGTAGACTGATGCAAATGTGTAGGTGGCCGCTATCCCGAGCCCCATCGAGAGCCCGTAGAAAGCTGTATCGACCTTCTTCTGGAACCTAGGGAAGTTGAGGATCACCAGTTTCATCAGCTCCTCCATCAGGGCAAAGCCCATGATGAGCAGGAGGATCGTGTATGAGGAGGAAATCAGCCCACCCCATGCCTCGAAGGCGTAGATCAACATCCCAAGGACCACTCCGAGCGCGAAGAACGCGAACAGCTTCCTGTCGTCGAAGTAGGGCTTCTCCACCTTCGGGTATGTGTAGTCCCTGAGCGTGAAGTACAGGAGCGTCATCGCGGGGCCGAAACCCACTATGCCTGCGGCCAGCTGGAGAAAGTCTACCATTGCGTCCCCGTCCTAAACTTACGGGGCACATAAAGCTGATTGGGTATACATTTATAGGGTAGTCCTGGGGTTGAGATTCGAGGAAGTATTATGGCACAATGCGCGAAATGCGGAAGGTCGCTGGGCGACTCCCCGGTATGCCATTACTGCGGGTTCGTAGGCGAGAGCAAGAGCGTTGTCAACAAAGGGGCCAAGTCCGTCCGGAACGCGACCGGAAGGGCCATCGAGAGCGGCGTCCGAGTGTCGGAGAGGGTCGCAAAGGAGGCTAGGCCGGTCGTGCAGACAGTATACGATGAGACGAAGAAGGGCCTGAAGAAGGCCAAGGAAGAGACCCTGAAGGCGGCGAAGAACCTCCAGAAGTGATCCAGTCGCTCTATCGTTTCCTGCCGGTTTTGTTTGAGATGTCGTCGGCCAGCTTGTCGTAGTAGTGGGCCACGACGCAACTTTCAGCGCACTTGCCGCACGAGTCGCATCTTTCCTCGTCGACCCGTACCATGTCGCTGAGCGTGATCGCGCCGGTCGGGCAGGTCCTGACGCAGATGCCGCACTTCGTGCACATGTTCGCCCTGAGCACCGCCCTCGCCACGCTTTCGAAGAGCTCCACTACCTCTCCCGGTCTTTCCCCGACAGCCGCAATCTGCCCTCCGGCGAACACCTTCGCGTTCGCCTTACCCGATTTCACCATCGCGACTCCGAAGTCCTCGACCAGGCGCACTTCCCCGACAGTCTTGAGCAGCTCGGCCACCTGTTTCAGCCCCCTCGATTGAGGCATCCTGAGGACCGCCTCCACAGAAAACCCGCCCGCCGCGCATGGGCTCACGCCTTTGATTACATGAACTGCGAGAGTGTCTGCCCGCTTGGGCTTCGCCTCGATGCCGAGCTTGTCCGCCAGAGCGAGCATCTTCGGAGGCAGCTCCTTCCAGCGCCAGAATCCGTGTTCCACGAACCCCCTCGGGAGGCCGTTCTCGGCCGCCCAGGAGTCGAGCTTATGGTTCCACGCCTTTGCTAGTTCGGGGCTCATCCGTGATATCTCGACGCATTCGCTCGCAAGGGACGATGGACACATCCAGCAGCCCACCCTCTCGATGTCTTCGTCGTACAATGAATTGTAATCGAGGCCTCTCCATATGATGTAGAGCCAAACGTCGAGAGCCGTCCAATCCCTGATGGGGTTGACGATGGTCTGGCCCGGGACGAAAGGGTTCTTCATGATCAAGTCAGTGTAGGCCCTGGAGAAAGATTCGAGGCGTCTGTTCCCCTCGATCGTGAGCGTGCCTCCCGGGAACCTCTGCTCGATCAATTCGGAGGCGGGCGCGAGCTTGCAGACCTTGCAGCACCATCTGAAGTCCTTTGCCGGTGGCCCGAAGGCCCCGAAGTTGTCCTCGAACGCATCCCCTGCCGATGCGACGAGAAGGGGCACGCCACGGGACGAGACAAACGATCGCACGTAGTTGCGAGTCGCCGGATGCTCTAGACCAGTATCGATGAATATGGCAGAGAAATCCCTTGTGATGGACGCGACTAGATCGAGGACCACAAGGCTGTCCTTTCCTCCGCTGAACGACACTGTCACAGGAAGCTTGTGAGTCTTGATCGTGTCGTCCAGCTCGTGCTCCGCCCTCGCCTTCTTGGCGGTCAGGTGCGGGGTGTTGGCCTTGATTACGTCCTTCGTCCAGGCTCGCCGCGCATGTTGCAGCGGTCCCGCCTGTGTGAAGTCCCTCACCTTCACGCCCTTGTCCGCCGTTCGGAGCTCGCCCGCGTCGACCTTCGCAGAGCCGCAGCCGATGAACTTGCCCATCTCGACAATGACCTCGTCCCCCGCCTTGATCCCCGGGTCGAACGACACGAGGGTTTCCTTCGGAAGATAGTTGCTCTTCATGTGCCCCGAGGTCTTGTTGATCGTGATGAGCTTCTTGGGGCGCATGTGCGCGAGCATGCGCGCGCCGTCTATCCTCAGAGTGAGGGCGTAGTCCTTCTTCTCGAGGTCGTAGGTGAGCAGGGCGATCCTCCGGCCATCGACAATGACCTCCTCAGCGCGGTCCTCGCCCGAGCTCTTGTTGAGGACCACGACATCAGTGATCAGTTGCTGAACGCCGAACTGCCGCAGGAAAAGGAACCGGAGCCTCCTCTTCGTCCCCTCCAGCGCCAGCCGTACTTCTCCTGGCGGGGATAGCTCCACCTGGCGGCCGTTGTAACCGCATCTGCCGCAGGACTTGCCGATGAGGGGGACGTTGCAGGTGTCGCACCAGAAGAGCACATGCGCTGGGCTGTGGAATTCCCTGTTCACGGTCCGAGCTATGCCGGACGGCCATAAAATAAGTTGTTGGTTCCACCATTGGCCGAATTATGCGTACTCAACCGCTGGAGCCCCCAGAATGCTTATCTATCAACCAAGGTTAACCCAGCTCGATGGCACGGAAGCTAAAGCGCGGCGGGTACACCATAGTCGAACCGAGCTACTCGACGAGCTTCACCCTGGACCAGGGATACATGCCTCGGCCGAGACACCCTCTGACGAGCGTCGTCGAGATCAGGGACATCCTAGCGGCACTAGCAGCGCTCACGGTCGCTTTCTTCTTGCTCATCCGCACTGGAAGCAGCCAGAGCACGGTGTACTTGCTCGGACTCGCGGCACTCTCCGTGTTCGCAGGGTTCCTTTTGCATGAGCTGTCCCACAAGTTCGTGGCGAGGAGGTATGGTTGCTGGGCGGAGTTCAGGGCCGACTACAGGATGCTCGGTTTCGCACTGATAACATCGTTCTTCGGGTTCCTCTTTGCCGCTCCGGGCGCGGTCATGATCGCTGGCAACGTGGACCGCGAGAGGAACGGGAAGATCAGCCTCGCGGGCCCGGGCTCCAACCTCTTGGTCGGGGTGGTGTGCCTGTCCATCCTCCTCATCACCAACGTCTCGGGGTTCGGACTTGACGCACTGAAGGGGCTGCTCACATTCAGCGCGTTCCTCGGAGGGTTCAACATGATCCCCTTCATGCCTTTCGATGGCTCGAAAATATGGTACTGGAACAAGCCCGTCTACATTCTGACGCTACTTGCCGCCGGATTTCTCTTCTTTATGGCCGTCACACTCTGACGGCATGCAGCCATCCGTTCCTGTGAATGCCGGGTACCTGAGATAGGCGATGACGTTCCCCTCCCAGTCGAACATCTTTCCTGGGTTCATGATGTTCTTCGGGTCCAGCGCCTTCTTGATAGCCTTCATCGTCGCGATCGAATCTGCCCGCTCCTTCTGCATGTAGGGCGCCTTGGTGATAGACACGCCGTGCTCCCCAGTAACCGTCCCGCCGAGCTCGAGCACCTTGTCGTAAATCTGTCCCACCGCTCGCTCGCCCCTCCTCCAGCTGTCGTCCGAACCGGGCTCCACGAGCATCTTCGTGTGCAAGTTCCCGTCCGCCGAGTGGCCGTAGGTGCCGATGATGACACCGTTCTGTGCAGCGATCTTCTGGAAAGCGACGACCGCCTGCGGTATTTTCGAGATTGGGACCGACATGTCGTCCGCGAGTGCGACCGAAACGAACTTCTCGCCGTACCTGCTGAGCGAGGGCATGATGGCCTTCCTCGCGTAGGTCCAGTAATCGATCTTCTTCTTGTCCCTCGAGGCCTCCGTCGAGACAGCGCCGCTCTGCTTGCAGATCTCCTCGACGATCTTCATCTCGTCCTCGACCGCTACGGGATGGCCATCGACCTCGATCATGCAGATTGCGGCAACGTCCGGTAGGCCGATGTTCATGCACTTGTTGACAGCCTTGATGCAGACCGAGTCCATGAGCTCGATCGCGGACGGCATCAGTGGTTTGGCGATGATGTTAGAGACGCACTTGCCTGCATCCTCGAGCGAGTCGAAGGCCGCGAGTGTCATGCCTGATGCCTTCGGCTTGAACGCGAGCTTGAGCGTGATCTCCGTGACTATCCCCAATGTGCCCTCGCTTCCTACCATCAACCGGTCGATCTGGTAGCCTGACGAGTTCTTGAGCGTCCTTGTGCCGGTGTGGATGATCTCCCCCGTCGGCATGACCACCTCGAGCCCGAGCACATAGTCTCTGGTCGCACCGTATTTGATGGCCCTCATGCCGGACGCGTTCGTGACGACCATCCCGCCTATGGTGCACGCCTCGCCGCTGCCCGGCGTGGTCGGGAACCAGAAGCCCTTCTTGGCGAGCACTGCATTGAGCTTGTCATAGATGACCCCTGGCTCAACGACGCAGTACAGGTCCTCGACCCTGACCTCCTTGATCTTGTTCATCAGGGTCATGTCGACCATGATGCCGCCCTTGAGCGCGACAGTGTGACCGCACATCGCCGTGCCCGCCCCCCTCGGGACTATCGGGGTCCTGGTGCGGTTCGCCAGCTTGACGATCTCGGAGACCTCCTGAGCGTTCGCAGGTTTGACTACGACGTTTGGGCTCTTGTGATGGATAGATGCATCAAAACCATAGACGTAGAGGTCGGCCGTCTTCGTGGACATCCTGTCCTTCCCGACGATCTTCTCCAGCTCCTCTACGACGACCTTTTTCATTGATATACCGAATGCAGATGATTCCGCTTGGTTAAAATCATTTTCGTTCGTCCCTGTGTGCGTTAAACACCTCACGCGATCATGTTCGGAACTGCCTTCTTGTCCAGTGTCCTCAGAATGTAGGCCTGGACGACCTCCATCAGCTCGCCCGTACGTATCTTCCCGCCGGAACACTATGCCAAGCGTGAGGGACAAGGAAAGAGGGAAAGGGGTCTCCTCCCGGTGCGTTCAACATAACAATTAAGAAGATAAGGATGCAATGTTACGTGCTGGAAATGGTCTTGAGAGATAGGACGGTCGACCTGATCTGGATTGTTCTCCTTGTCGCCGGGATAGTCTGCTTCAGCGTGGGTAACTATCTGTCTGGACAGGCCACTGTGCGGGACCTGAATGGCTACCCTCCCCACGTCCCTGACTTCGACAAGCTTCGCCATGATCAACTTCCTGGTGTAGCTCTTGTGATATCAGGCCTCATATTGGGCTGGGCTGCAGGAATGTTACTCATCTACTCATTGACGGATCGCAAGGATGTCGTTGCCCGAAGAAAGCCTGAGGAGAAGATGGAAGCAAGGAACGGCTAATGGGAAGCAGCTAGTTCAAAGGTCCCGCACAAGGTTGCATCAGGAAAGGATGGGAAGTGGGTTTGAGGCCGCCTGTAGTCCTCTTGGTTGATACTTAGCTATTCTCCGGAGTTCAAATCCTGGCGGAAGCAACCGGTCCCTTTGTAACAAGAGGAATGCGGGAAAAGGGGTTGAAGGGGACGGTGGGTGCGAACTTCGATGTGGCTGGGTGTTATCACGACTTGAGGCGCTGCAAAATCATTTTCGTTATCGTTCAACCTGTGGTGATGCACTGTCAGCGATTCTGAAGTTTAGCTAGCCTTCGACACGAACTCGTTGCTCTTTCCAACATACGCCTCTCCGGCAGGCGACAGACTAGTAATTCAAGACGAGTCTCCTGCATTTTGTGCAACGAGATCCTTGGAAGTATGACATGGTAAGGTGGAATTTTCCGAGCGGTTCTCCACCCAAAGCCAGAAGGGTCTTCTTCTTGAACCAGGATGGCCTCGTCCATTCGCTGCTCTCACAGCCAAAGAATCCCTCCTCCATTTCCACGCCACAATTCGGACATTTCATCGCCATTTCACCATATCCAAATCGCTTTCCCCAGCTATTGGCTTTTCCCGAATCGCATCTCTCAGGATGATCGAAATACTCTTCTCCTCTCGTTGAGATCAATTGACAATGGATAAGTACACCGTATCCAATCCGACTCCGGTGCCTCGATGAAACTAGTCGTGTTCGGTCCTCCGAGTGCGGGCAAGGGAACGCAGGCTCAGAAGCTCTCGCAGAAATACAGGATCCCTCAGGTGTCCACGGGGGACCTCTTGAGAAAGGCCGTGGCTGAGCAGACGCCCCTCGGCAAGAAGGTGAAGTCGTACCTCGACCAGGGAAAGCTCGGTCCGGACAATCTCATCGTCCAGCTGATCAATGACCGCGTGTCAAAACCCGATTGCGCGAACGGGTATCTGCTCGACGGATTCCCAAGAACGATGGG
>JBGOXV010000037.1:0-10943 GCA_041479325.1 Thermoplasmata archaeon | reverse complement strand
GCACCGCCATTGTAAATCTTACCTGCGGTCCCAGTCAACCCTGCGGTCGTGAGCGTCCATGGGTCGGTCGTTGTTCCGTTCTGGAGCAAGATCTTCATGTCACCCCACTGTGTGTCCTTCGTTATGCCTGCCACGGTGAATCTCAAGCCCGTCGAGGTGCTTGATTTCGTCACCTGCATTGTTGGTGTTTGGGTCCCGCCGCCGCCGAATCCCAGCACCATGACATATAGCACGGCGGCTAGGACGACAGTGATCGCGACCATCAGAATGGTTGCGATAACGGGGGACACTGCCTCGGCATCCTTTCGGATTGCCCAATTCTTCTTCATGTTTTGTCCTTCCTGCGGACCTTTCAGCCCGCATGATGTAATACGACTTCGGTGAGTTTATATAGCTTTGCTGCTGGTTCTCAGGCTCGCCCGTTATCGACTTCGATAATTGCCGAACCTATCCATCTGGCTATGTCGCATTCTAACACCCCGCAAGAAGACATAGTCTTCTTAGGATCACGATACTCATAGAAAACGACGATATTCCCGTGAATTGCGACTAGGCACTCACCCGAGTTTTATGCCCGTCTTGTCGAAGGTTGTCGGGATCATCCCCACCATCGCCGGCCTGTTCCTGACCTTCTGCACGATGATGAACTTCTTGAACTCGGAGCCCTGCTTATCGTGTTCTAGCTCTAGTATGACGTCCGCGAGATCCTCGATGCTGCTCTGAATCCTCGAATCATGGACCCCTTTGAGCATGGTCAAGAGCGTCACGCTCTCGGAGTGCTGAGTGTGCGACTTGATCGTCCGCATCGCCATGAGGACCTCGGAGCTCTCGTAGTTCTCGAGGAAGAAATCTAGCGAGTTTATGACGACCCTGAACGGTGGGGCGAGCTTCGATATCTCGTACGCCAGGAAGGTAAGGAAGTTCTCCTCCTTCGCGGAGTCCTCTTCCCTGAACCTGCGGATGTCCCCGAGCGAGATGCCCTCTTGCCTGAACCTGCTCACCTCGAGCTTCTTCGCCAGGACGTTCTCGTAGTACTTCGTGCCCACGTTGACGATCTTCAGGTCGGTCCTCCAGCCGTATTCCCGCATCACACCAAGCACGTCCTCATCTCGCTCGGTCGAGGTGAAGTACGTAACGGCCTCATGACCGGCGGAGGCGAACTGCTTCGCGAAGAACTCCGCGCCCGAGCCAGGGGTCCCCTTCACCAGAACGGTGGACCCCTTCTGGATCCCACCTCCCAGATGCTCGTCTAGAGCGGGAATGCCTATCGAGGTGAAGTTCAACTCATCCCTCCTTGCCCGCGCGGATGCCGTGGTCGCACACGAGGTTCACCATGTTGTTGATCTCAGGTGTGGAGTGCTCCTCGACCGACAGTATGACCGTGAAGGCCTCCCTTGACCGCAGCCCGGATACGAGTATGTGGAGGAACTCGGACAGTATCCAGTTGTTGTTGTGGATCGCCAATGAGTTGATCGAGTCGATGACGACCAGCTTGTCCTTGGACTGCGACCGGCGGATGAGGTACTCGACCTTCAGCATCAGGTTCTCGAGCATCGTCGGGCTCTCGACGAGGGTCGTGTGATCGTCCTGCTGGGCGGCCGACGCGCCCATCATGATGTGGGAGATGCAGTCCACGAAGTATATCCTGGAAGTGTCGATGTCCAGGGCCTGCAGGACCCTCTTGATGGCCTCGGAGGATATCGTGGCCGTCACGTAGATGGTGTCCATGCCCTTCTTGTTCGCGAAGAGGTCCAGGACCCCCCGGATGACGTCCAGGTAATTGTCCACGCTCATCTGGAGGGAGATGGCGGATGCGGGCGGCATCTCGGAGAGCTCCGCTGCTATCTTCTGGGGGCCCATCTGGCCTGGGGTCATGTGGTGCTACCTCCCTTGAGCAAAGGCACCAGGAGCACGCCCATAGGGGTCAGGTCTAGCACGTACTTCGCCCTCGAGTGCATCGTTCCCCTCATCTTAATGACCTGCAGGGTCCTGAGCAGGTCGCCCCTGCGCTCCATGTTGGCCATGAGTATGATCCCATCGGCTATCGCCTCTTCCACGCCGAAGCTCGAGTACGAGGTCGACTCTGCGGAGACCTCGCCGACGAGTATTGAGGTGCAGTTCAGGTCAGAGAGCGACTTGCCCAGCTTCAGGATGAAATCCCTGATCTTCTCGGATGTCTTGAGCTTGTAACAGACGGACGTGATCGAATCAATCACCAGCCTCTTGGTGCCAAGTTCAGTGGCCAAATCGCTTATCGCGGCGACCAGGAGGTCAATCTCCTCCATGCTAAGCTCGGCCTTCGTCATCCCAAGGCGTTCGTACATGATCGGGAGGTCGACGAACACCAGCTTTCCCGACTTCATGAGGCCCTTGTCGAAGAAACTGTACGGGATGATGTTCGCGAGCAATTTCTCAGAGTCCTCGGTCACGGACACGAAAAGCGAGTTCTCGCCCTTCTGGGCGCCGTGTATAAGGAACTCCAGCGCCAGCGACGTCTTCCCCGTGCCGCAGCTGCCAGTGAGCAGAACAGTATTCGATCTCGGTATGCCGCCGTAAAGGATCGTGTCGAGACCTTCGAGGCCCGTGGCGCACCGGTCCCGGTCACCCGTCTTCTGCGGCATCGTTCCTTGAGTATGCTTTGAGCGTGATATTATTGTTTGTTCTGGCATATCGCCGCGGCAATCACTCGCGCCAGTGACGAACTTGGGATACTACGACACGTTTTTATCTGGGCGAGATGGTGGTCGAAGGCGATGAAGCCGGTTCTTCAGGTGGCCCTTGACTTCACGCTCGCAGACAGGGCTCTCAAGGTGGCCTCTGACGCTGTCAAAGGAGGGGTCGATTGGATAGAGGCGGGCACCCCACTGATCAAGAGCGAGGGGATGGAGATTATCCGTAAGTTGAAGAAGTCCTTCCCGAAGCACACGGTCGTAGCGGACATGAAGACTATCGACGTGGGCGGGCCAGAGGTGGAGATGGCCGCCAAATCAGGGGCCGACGTCATCGTCGTTCTCGGTATCTCGTCCGACCCCACCGTGACGGAAGCGATCCTCAGCGCGAGGCAGTACGGGTCGAAAGTCATGGTCGACCTCTTCAACGTGACGGACAAGGTCACGAGAGCCAAGGAGGTCGAAAAGCTCGGCGCGGACTACATCTGCGTCCACGTCGGCGTGGATGAACAGATGGTCGGGGGAAACCCATTATCCGAGCTCAAAGGACTGGCGGAGGCCGTTGACATCCCGATTGCTGCCGCCGGGGGGATAAACAGCGAAACCGCCCCCGAGATCATCAACGCGGGGGCGTCCATCGTCATAGTCGGTGGCGCGATCATCAAGGCGAGAGATGTCGTCGCAGCGACCAAGGCCATCAAGAAGGCGATGACAAGTGGCAGGAAGGTCAAGACGGACCTGTTCAAGAAGTACAGCGGGGAGAAGCTGCACGATGCGTTCATGAAGGTCTCATCACCCAACGTCGCCGACGCGCAACACAAGAAGGGCGCGATGAAGGGGATACACCCGAGGATAAGCCACGGCGTGAAGATGGTAGGGAGGGCGCTCACGGTCCACACGGTCAACGGCGACTGGGCCAAGCCGGTCGAGGCGATAGACCGGGCGAAGCCCGGGGATGTCATCGTCGTCGATGCGTGCGGCGGAGAGATCGCCGTCTGGGGCGAGCTAGCATCCTGGAGCTGCAAGACCAAAGGGGTCGCTGGTGTCGTAATCGATGGGGCCGCCAGGGACATCGATGCTATAATCGACATGGGCTTCCCTTGCTTCTCGAGATTCGTCGCATCCAACGCGGGCGAGCCGAAAGGCTACGGCGGCATCGGCCACGAGATAGTGTGCGGCGGGGTCACTGTCAAGACAGGCGACTGGATCATCGGTGACGAGAGCGGTGTGGTCGTAGTACCCCAAGAGAACGCCGTCGAGATCGCCAACAGGGCGGTCGATGTCATGGAGCGCGAGAACCGTTTGAGAGAGGAGATCAAGAAAGGCGGCACGCTCTCCAGCGTGATGAATCTCGAGAAATGGGAGAAGGTCGGCTGAGAAATGGTTCGCTGGAATCTAGCCTAGCCGAGAAACCCGGTCTCCTCAGACAGCTTCTCGAGCCTCTCTATCCTCTTCTCGATCGGTGGGTGGGTCATGAAAAGCGTTATCATGCCACCTCCACGCAGCGGGTTGACGATGAACAGTGAGGCAGATGCCGGGCTCCCCGATGTCAGGGGTCTTCTCCTGTTGCCCTCCTCTAGCTTGCCCAGTGCTCTTGCGAGTGCCAGCGGCTTCTGAATCATCAGTGCGCCTTCGTAGTCCGCCTTGTACTCCCTACTCCTCGAGATCGCGAGCTGAAGGAGCATGGCTGCAATCGGAGCAGTTATAGCCGCCACGATGATCAGGATCCAGCTCCCGTTACCCCTGCCTCTGCCTCCTCCGAACATCGAGCTCCAGAGGAACATCCTGGCAGCGAACGATATGGCTCCCGCGATGGTCGCCGCAATGGACATGACGAGGATGTCCTTGTCCTTCACGTGGGCCATCTCGTGGGCGAGCACGCCCTCGAGCTCGTCGTCAGACAGAAGACTGAGTATTCCCTGCGTGGCCGCGACGATCGCGTTGTTCTTGTTCCTTCCAGTCGCAAAGGCGTTCGGCGTCTGTGTCGGCACAATCGCTATCCTCGGCATGGGCAGGTCGGCCTTCAGGCATATCTTGTTCACTATGTTGTACAGCCTCGGCTGCTCGTCCCTCGAGACGATCTTTGCCTTGTACGACCACATGACTATCTTGGAGCTGAAGAAATAGCTGATGGCGTTCATCAGAGCCGCTAGACCCAGGAAGAATAGCGAACCTACGATTGGGTCGCCGTAGAAGAAGTATCCGACCACGTAGCCGATGACCATGAAGATGCCTATCAGGGCCGCGAACAATGCCATGGTCCTCAGTGCTGCGAACATCTAGTACTCGCTCCCCCTGACGCATGCGCGTCAGAATGTATGGCCCTCTTAGATTCATGTCCGATAAGAAGCTTTCGCCGTCAATCATATTCGTTCAAATAGCCACGTTTGAGGAAACCGCCAGTGATTCATGCCCAACTATAACGTATAGGTTTATTGGGAATGACGTAATACCTTCGGTGCGCGCACGCGCGCACGACTCTCGCATACAGGTGTTGACGATGGAAACCTCCGACGACAAGATGGAGAGAAGACTGTACAGCCATGACCTCGCGCCACTCCCGAAGGAGATGGACGTGATCTTCAAGACCATGCCGGACCAGGTCGTTAGGCCGGCCTACACACAGGACGTGATCCAGATGGTCCAGAAGGCCATTGCGACCAAGAAGCCGCTCGTGCCCAGAGGCGCTGGCACGTGGGGCCTCGGCGGCTCAGTCCCCGTGAAGGGTGGGACCGTGCTGGACATGACCGGGATGAGCAAGATCCTGAACATCGACGAGGTGAACCTGGTCGCCACGGTCCAGCCAGGCATATCCTGGAAGGGGCTCGCGGACGCGCTTGACGCCAAGGGCTACTTCCTTCCGTGTTATCCCAGCAGCGCCCCGTCGGCTACCCTCGGAGGCTGGATAAACACTGGAGGGACAGGAATAGGCGCCTACAAGTACGGCAGCGCGGGCGACCTAATAAGGGACATGGAGATCGTCCTCCCGGACGCCACCGTGATACACACCGGCGACAAGCTCGTCCCGCAGAATGGCGGCGGCCCCAACCTGAATTGGTTCTTCGTTGGTTCCGAGGGCGTCCTCGGGATAGTCACCGAGGTCACCTTGAAGATCCTGCCCAAGCCCGAGGTGCTGAGACCCGTGAGCTACTCGTTCGGGGACCTCATCAAGTTCAAGCCCGCGCTCAAGCAGATCGCGAGGAGCGGGGTCTCGCCCATGCACATCATGTTCGCTGACAAACTGCACTTCGACTTCCTGCGGGCGATAGGCAAGCACGCTCCCGAGGTGGGATGCCTCGTGACATGCACTCTCACCGGAACGAAGGCCCAGGTGGACCTCGAGGAACAGATGCTCGATGAGATAATGACCTCCTCAGGCGGCAAGAAGGAGGCGAAGGAGCTTGCCGACCACGAATGGGAGGAGAGGAGCTACGAGTTCAGGCTGAGGAAGCTGGGAGCTGGTGTCATCCCCGGCGAGATCCTGATCCCGATCGACAAGTTCGATACAGTGGTCGCAGGGACCTACGAGCTCACCAAGAAGCTGAAGTTGAGCGCACCGATCATCGGCACGGTCGCGGACCGGAACACCGTGATGCTGATGCCTTACTACCTCATGGACGAGCACAACATGCTGACATCCACCGTGGCCATGGGCTTCGGGGACCGCCTGGGGGACCTAGCGTTCGAGAACGGCGGAAGGCCAGTCGGTCTTGGCCTCTTCTTCGCTGGGAACCTCAGCAAGTATCGCGGCAAAGAGGGTGCCCGGCTGATCAGGAAGTTCAAGGAGCTGCTCGACCCGCACGGAATAATGAACCCGGGGAAGCTCGTGGAGACGGGCACGAGGTTCGGCATTTCCATGCCGGCGTTCCTCATGAACTTCGGCATGCACATGATGGCGGGCGCGAAGAGGATCATGCCGAGGGACAAGATCGGGGAGAGGGAGCTTTCTAAGCTGAAGAAGTGAGATAACCTCCGGTTCATCGGTTTGCGAGCGCTGGGTACGACCGCTTTACGTAGAATGACAGCAGCCCACCAATGGTCCCCCCGATCACGACTTGGGCGACGTTGATGGGCACTTCTGCAAGCGCCTTTCCCAGGCCCACGCTAAGCAAGAAATACTCTCCCATGAAGTAGCTCACTACCATCACGGCGCCTCCGGCGGCGATGCCCAGTATCATTGGCGTTGCGATGCTGAGGATCTCCTTCCACTTCTGAAAGACGATGAAAACCGTTGCCCACACAGCCAAGAACAGGAGTACCAGGATGAGCCATTCGTCGATTCCCCACACTTTTCCCGGGAGCGGCCATGAAGCTGCGATGGCTATGAGAAGGCCCAGGACGACCCCCAATACAGGACCCCAATGCGTTCCGCCCCTGAGCCTTCCCAGGATGCCTGCGACGAGTCCTTCCGCGCCCTTCGCAATGGCGGTAATTGGCGCGTAGATGCCGGATCCAAGCAGTATGTCAGCCGCAGCCGAACCGATCCCGCCGCATATCGCTCCCTCCCTCCATCCGATGGCCAGCGCCGAGAAGAACACCATCGTCTCGCCCAGATTGAAGTAGCCCTTCGTGGGCGAGAAAGGCAAGTAGGAGGCATACGTCACGGCTGCCGTCAGGGCAGTCAATATCCCATATAGCGCCACGGTCTTGGGGGAGACGAAGTTGGCCGGGGCGCCTGCCCCGAGCCGCCTGCGCTCGCGTGCTCGTTTGTAGAGATAGTATACGACCAAGGCGACTAGAAGCACGAGAAGAGACCACGCAAGGGGTGCGGTCCTGCTCAGGAAAACGTCTCTGAGCGTCTGCCCCACCTCTCCCATTAGGCTCATAGTATCAGAAACCAGACGACGATGTCATACATAAATGCTCCATCATCGTCGAGCCGAGAAGACGGCGGATCATATCGCGACATTGAAGGCGTACTTAGCAAGGGCGGGAATCACGAACGCCGCAACGAGCACACCCAGCGCGATTCCGTCCGAAGCTCGCATCTTCAGATCGCGCAAGTAGGTGCGGTCTGACCTTGCGCCATAGGCTCTCGACTGGAGCGCGAGGGAGAGCGTGTCGGCCGTCCTGAGCGCCGAGACTATGGTAGGGACGAGTATCGCAACGTAGTTCCTGGAACGCGTGACCAAACCACCCTTGCCGAGCTCGAGGCCCCTTGCCCTCTGCGCGTCCTTGATGGAGTCGATGAGCGCCCCGAAGGTCGGCAAGAACCGGAGGGATATTGCGAGTGTGAGACCGAAGTCGAATCTGAGTCCCATCTTGACAAGGGCGCGGACTAGGTCTCTCTGAGACGTTGTGAACATGAGGATGTACCACACCGTCGCCAGACATCCGATTCTGGCGGCTGAGGTAACGCCTCTCCAGATGGCCGGTTCAGTGATCTTGACCGGTCCCAGCGAGGCGAGCACTGGAGTCCCCGATGGGTCGAAGATGGGCCAGAGCACGATGATCAAGATCATGAACCTCAGGACGAATTTCAGGGCAAACTTCGTTCTCGAGAACGATGCGCGCGCGAGGAACAGAAGCAAGAAGATGAATGCCAGCAGGATCAACAGGTACGACAGACTGGACAGAATGAAAGCCAGCAGGCTGAGGAGCAGGACCGCGATTATCTTCACCCTGGGGTCCATCCGGTGGAGGAATGTATCGGCCTCGGTATAGAGGTCCACGAAGGTCGCCATCAGGTCCCTCCCCTGGCCCTCAGCAGCTGGAGCACGAGCTCCTCTGGTGAGATGATGTCTCGCGGAATGTCATAGGCTGCTAGCCTGTGAGCGATTTGAGTGACCGCCGGCGGCTCGAGGTTGCTCTGGCGGAGGATTTCGAGGTCCGAGAACGCTCCTCTTGGGTCGGAATCCAAAAGGATCCTACCGCGCGCCATAACCACCACGCGCTTGGCATGCTCGGCAACCAGCTTCATGTCGTGTGTAATGAGTATGATCGTCTTGCCCTCATCGTTCAGGCGCTTGAGCCTCTGCATCAGTTCAGTACTCTCCTCGGCATCGAGGCCTGTCGTTGGCTCGTCCAGCACGAGCACCTGAGGATCCATTGCGATCACTGATGCGATCGATACCCTCCTCCGTTCTCCCAACCTCAGTGACAGGGGTGGGAGTCTGCGGAGGTGCTCGAGGTTCATCGCCTCTATCGCCTTTTCGACTTTGCTATGGACCACATCATCAGGATAACCCAGGTTCGTAGGGCCGAACCTGACCTCATCTTCCACGGACGAGCAGAAGAGCTGATGATCCGGGTTCTGAAATGCATATCCAACTATTCTGGCGAGCGCGGCTACCTTCTGCTCGCTCGTTGGTTTTCCTCCGACAATGACTGAACCGCTGGTCGGCCTGAGGAGCCCGTTCAGGTTCTTCGCGAGGGTGGTCTTTCCGGAGCCGTTCCCGCCGACAATCGCGATGTACTCGCCGTGCCCGATGTCAAGGTTGACGTCCCGGATCGCCTCCACGCCGCCTTCATATGTGAACTTCAGCCCCCGTGCGGAGACAATCTTCTCTCTTGTGGAGGAGGGCGCACTCGGGATCATCTTCTCCCTCCGGCCTTGGTAACTAGGATCTCGCTGACTATCGTCTTCTCGGCTTCGTCCACGTTCAGGAATGAGAACTTGGAACCCGGCAGCCGCGCGTTGAGAAGGTGCGCTACCTCCGCAACCTGGGGTGGTGTGACGCCGATGCCGCGCAAGACTTCAGGGTCCTTGAGCATCAACCGTGGAGGCCCGGAATCCATGATCCTTCCTCCCTTCATTAATACAAACCTGTCCGAGAACGCCGCTGCGTCCTCAGCATCTCTCTCCGCCAAGAGAACAGTCATACCGTGCTTCTCTTTCAGGTCCTTCAGTACAGAGTAGAGTTCGACGCGTCCGACCGGATCGAGCGCGTATGCGGGCTCGTCGAGAACCAACATTTCCGGTCTCATGGAGAGTGCAGCGGCAATCGCGACGCGCTGTTTCTGCCCGCCCGAGAGGCTGAACGGCGACCGGTCGTTGTATCCATTCATGCCGACGAGCTCGAGAGCCCACTCGACCCTTTCCCTGATCTCGTCCCTTGGGACTGCTAGGTTCTCGGGCCCGAACGCCACCTCTTCCTCAACGCTCATGCAGAACAGCTGGCTCTCTGGCTCCTGAAAGACAATCCCCACTTTCGTGGCCAGCTCTGCCACAGGGTGGCTTCTCACATCGAGCCCGAAGATCTCGACTGTACCCTCGAGGTCCCCCGGGAGAGCATGCGGTACCAAGCCGTTCGACATCAAGGATATCGTCGATTTTCCGGAACCGTTTGGTCCCAGGATAGTGACGAACTCCCCTTTCTCGACGTCAAGCGAAACGCCGTCGAGGGCCCATCCGGTGGAACCCTTGTACCTGAACCTGACATCGCGGAGGTGGAGCGCCTGCATGCACAAACTCTCGAATACGTCCGCTCAAACGGAGGGTTCTCTATTAAACCTTTGTAGATTAGCCAGTGAATCCTGGCCGAGCCATCAAGTCTTGACGAAGAACTCACTCTTGGCCTTCTCGATCTTGCGCACTTTGCCCGCTGATTCCAGCTTCCCCAAGCCTTCCTCCACCTGTTTCCGGGGCAGCCGAGCTGTCCGGATGATGTCCTTCACGGTCGAGCCTCCGGCTTCGATGGATTCCAAGATCCTCTTCTTCGCTTCCGCGTCGTCGTGGGCGGGAACGAGCGTGAGTGTCTTCCTCACGGATGGGGCGGGCGGGGGTACCAAGTTGTACAGCTCGACCTGCCCTTTCTGGATCCTCGTCGCGCTCCCTGAGGATATCAACCTGCCCAGAGACACCGTGACCTGCTCCTCCGAGAAAGCTGTCGCAGATATTATGTCCGCAAGAGAGATGCCGTTCTCGTCCAGCAGCGCGAGCACCTGCCCGTCCACCACGTTGTCTTCGGACATTCTGTCTTTCACTATGGACATGTGACCCAGGTGCGTCCTAAGGAAGTCTTTGCTGGCCGCCCTGAAATTGTCGAGATCGGTCTCAAGAAGCATCTCAAGCTCGGCCACATCCAGGCCCATGTCTTTCCACCTTGCGAGCTTGGCCTTGTATAGCGCCTTCTTGAGCTCGACGGGCTTCTGGTCCACATAGTGCGTTATGATCTTGCCGCGCCCGGCGGTCTTGGTCTCGGCATCGGTGAGGGTCGTGACGGTATACCTGACGCCGGCGCCTTTGAGAGCCTTGTGTATGTCTTCCAGCCGGTCGAACAGGCGCTCGTCCTCCCCGAGCGAGACCTCGAAATCGAAATCGCCCACAACGGG
>JBGOXV010000036.1:0-10955 GCA_041479325.1 Thermoplasmata archaeon | reverse complement strand
CACGGCGGTCCTTCTGGTCGTCCTGCTGGCCGTGCACATAGTCATTGACCACTTCTGGAACATGAGCACTCTGGATCTCAAGGTTTCGAGCATCCACTTGAGGCTTGGACAGCTAATCTGGATCGGAGTGGACTGGTCCATGCTGGCGGTCGTCCTGTTCCACGGTTTGAATGGCACCAGGACGGTCATGTTCGATTTCGACTGCTTCATGAAGAGGAAGAAGATGGTCGATGTGGGTCTTTGGGTACTGGGTGTCGCAATGCTCGTCTGGGGCATCATCATCCTCATGCCCTTCATCAACGGGTAAGGAGGCTGAGAAGGAATGTACTATCACAAGGTTCTGGTGATTGGCGGCGGACTGGCGGGATTGAGAGCCGCCGTCGAGTCAGCCCCGAAGGTTGACACGGCAATCATATCGCAGGTGCATCCGGTCAGGTCCCATTCGGGTGCGGCCCAGGGAGGGGTCAACGCTCCGCTGGCCAACAATCCGGCGGCCAAGGATGACACTTGGGAGAAGCACGCGTTCGACACCGTCAAGGGGAGCGACTACCTCGCGGACCAGGATTCTGCAGAGTTCATGACCAAGGAGGCCGCCCCATGCATCATAGAGATGGAGCACTGGGGTTGCCCGTTCTCGAGAACCGACGAGGGCAAGATCGCACAGAGACCCTTCGGAGGAGCTGGTTATCCGAGGACGTGCTACGCCACTGACAAGACTGGGCTGTACATGTTGCATACCCTCTGGGAGCGCTCAGTGAAGCTCGACATCCCACTCTACGAGGACAGGGTGTTGGTGGACGTCGTCTTGGAGGGTGGCGCGTGCAGGGGCGTCATATGCTGGAACATGAAGACGGGCGAGCTCGAGCCCTTCATGGCAGAGGCTGTGATATTCGCATCTGGAGGCAGCGGCCAGATCTACGGCAGGTCCACGAACGCCCTGATAAGCTCCGGCTCGGCCCTGGCAGCGGCATACAGGCGCGGCGTCCCGATCAAGGACATGGAGTTCATCCAGTTCCACCCGACATCTCTGTTCGGCACGAACATCCTGATGACCGAGGGCGCCAGAGGCGAAGGCGGCTATCTCATCAATTCCCTGGGCGAGAGGTTCATGTCGAAGTACGCCCCGAAGGTAATGGAGCTCGGTCCAAGGGACATTGTGTCACGATCCATCCAGACCGAGATCAACGAGGGCCGGGGGATCGATGGCAAGGACTATGTATACCTCGACCTCCGACACCTGGGCAGGGAGAAGATACTCGAGAGGCTGCCCGGAATAAGGGACCTCGCGATGAATTTCGTCGGGGTTGACCCGATCGACAATCCCGTACCGATCCAGCCCGGACAACACTACACGATGGGCGGGATTGACACGGACGTCAACGGTGCAACGAAGTTCAGGGGTCTCTATGCCGCGGGTGAGTGCGGCTGCGTTAGCGTCCACGGCGCGAACCGGCTGGGCGGCAATTCATTGCTGGATACGGTCGTCTTCGGCAAGAGGTCCGGTGCTGTCGCTGCTGAGTACGTCCTGGGCAAGAAGGCCCAGAAGGAAGGCGAGGCGGCCGTTCAGAAATGCCTCAGGGAGACCAAGGAGAGGATCCAGAGGCTCCTCGACAGGAACGGCCCCGAGAACCATGCCGACATAAGGGAGGAAATGAGGCAGACGATGATCTCCAAGGTCGGCATCTTCAGGGACAAGAAGCCTATGGAAGAGGCGCTCGCGAAGATCAAGGAGCTGAAGGAGCGCTACCAGCGGATAACGATCCAGAATAAGGGAAAGAGCTACAACGTGGACCTGGTCCGAGCACAGGAGCTGGAAGGAATGCTGGACGTCGCCGAAGCGATAGTCACCGGCGCGCTGAAGAGGGAGGAGAGCAGGGGTGCGCACTCGAGGCTCGACTTCAAGGAAAGGGACGACGTCAATTTCCTGAAGCACACGGTCGCGACATACTCTCCCAGCGGTCCGGTCATCACCTACTCGCCAGTTAAGATAACGAAGTACAAACCCGAAGCAAGGAGGTACTGACATGGCGAAGGATCAGGTGACGATCAAGGTGCAGCGGTTCGACCCGTCCGCTGACAAGATCCCATACTGGCAGGACTTCCAGGTCAAGACCAGGCCGGCCATGACAGTCCTAGACGCTCTCTTTGAGATACTCAACCACCAGGACGGCACTCTCGCGTTCAGGTTCTGCTGCAGGGCGGGCGTGTGCGGCTCGTGCGCGATGACGATCGCAGGCAAGATCAGGCTCGCATGCGAGACACAGGTCAGCGCCTTGGATCTCGACGAGATCAGGCTGAGTCCCTTGCCCCACCAGAAAGTAGTCAAGGATCTGGCCGTGGACTACGACCACTTCTTCGAACGCATCAAGAAGGTCAAGCCGTTCTTGGTCGGGAAGGAGCCATATCCGGAGCGCGAGTACATCCAGATGCCAAAGGAAAGGGTGCCGATCAACGATCCCATCGACTGCATACTGTGCGGTTCCTGCACAAGCTCGTGCACGATGGCCTGGACGAGCTCCTCGTATCTCGGACCCGCGGCCCTGCTCAAGTCGTGGAGGTTCATCGCCGATACGCGCGACACGATAACCGATGACCGCCTGGACATCCTCGAGAGTGAGGAGGCAGGGGTCTGGAGATGCCACACACAGTTCAACTGCGTAGAGGTTTGCCCGAAGAAGCTGAACCCGACCGAGGCTATCCAGCGCCAGAAGATCAAGATCGTCAAGAGGAGACTGTTCGGGAAGCGAAGACGAAAGGCGTGAACGGGTCCCCTGACAACCTGAGACTACCATTGTTCAGGGCTGACGCTGGATATCGTAATTGGTCAAGACTACGGACCCTTACTTCCTCTTCCACACCGCAGATGTGAAGAAGTCGTGATGGTCCTCTTCCTGCTCCAGTATCCCTTCGAATATGAACCTGGTCGTCGGGTCGTTCTCAGAGTCAGCCTGTTTCTGGATGGCTTTGTAAAGGACAATGGCCTCTTCCTCGGCCTTGATGTCGTTCTTGAGCATCGCGTACAGGTCGTTCCCGACCTTTATCTCCGTCGGCTTGGTCGTGGGCACTCCTTCCAAGTACCAGAGCCTGTCAGCGATCTTCTCGGCGTGTTTCATCTCTTCGACAGCGATATCCCTGAACTTGTCGCTCACCGAGTAGTGGTCGACGCCCATCCATTGCACATGCTGCCACATGTACTGTATCGATACCTGAATCTCGCGCGCAATCGCCATATTCAACATGTCTTTCAGTTTCTGGGAAGCCAATGTATTACCTCCATACTTCTGCCCACATATGTGGTCCGAATCTACTTCCGTATTCTACCTTGTGAGCGCCAAGTGCGGTGGTTGCCTTTAAACCTTTACGCGAAATCGAATTGACCGCAAGAGGGGCGGGTCTGTGGCGTCAAGGCCTCCAAGAAATGGTCGTGAGGAGGCTGATCTTCTCACTGGCAGGTGTATCCGCCGTCGACCGAGAACGCGGCCCCAATGATGAACTCAGCTTCGTCCGATGCGAGGAACGCGACTGCGCTTGCCACTTCCTCGGGTAGACCGAGCCTCCCGATCGGATGGCACTCTGACAGCTGCTTCCTGTATTCTTCCACGGGAAGGCCGCGCGCCTTCGCTTCCTGCCTGAACATGGGGGTGTCTATCTCCCCAGGGCAGACGCAGTTCACGCGTATGTTCTTCCTGGCGTAGTCCAGGGCCATGCACTTAGTCATGAGGACGACTGCCCCTTTTGAGGTGTTGTAAGCGATTGCATTCCTATCACCCACAAGGCCGCTGCAGGATGCGTTGTTCACGATCACACCTTTCTTCTGTTTGAGCATGATAGGAATGACCTCCTTTGACATCAGGAACACGCCTTTGACGTTGACTGCGATGATTCGGTCCCAGTCCTTCTCCGAGACCTCTTCAATCGTACCCTCGACGAGAATCCCGGCATTGTTGAATAGAATGTCGATCGAGCCTAGAGCGGATCTCGCCTTATTGACCATGCGCTTGACATCCTTTGAATCGGTTACATCACCCGTCACAAGGACTGGTTCGTACCCTTTCCCACGGAGCTCTGCGAGCGCCGCCTTCCCGTTCTTCCCGGAGATGTCCAAGATGGCTACCTTGGCTCCTTCCGCCAGGAACCGCTCCGCCGCAGCCTTCCCAATCCCAGAGGCGCCTCCAGTCACGATGACGCCCTTTCCTACGAATCTTTGCTCTGACAAATCCACCAAACCGAGGAGGTATCCGCACCACCGGAATTAAGCTTACGATAGCTTTTGCCCGCAACTACAAATAACCCGTTGCAGCTTGACGCGTCTGAGTATGCCCATGAAGGTCCTGGGAATCCTTGGGAGTCCATGCACGGATGGCAACACAGCCGTCCTTCTAGATGCGGTTCTGGATGGAGCCCGTGAGGCAGGGGCGCAGGTCGAGCGAATCGATATTGGCGACCTCAGGATCGAGTCGTGCGACGGGTGCCGGAAGTGCGATACGTCTGGGTTGTGCGCACTCAAAGGAGACGACATGCGCGCGATCTACAGGAAGATTCGGGAGGTAGATGCACTGGTGGTGGCATCCCCGATATTCTTCATGGGAGTGAGTGCGCAGCTCAAGGCCTTGATAGACCGATGCCAATGCTTCTGGATAGAACGTTTCGTCTTGGGTCGAAGACCCTACGAGGGCAAGAGACACCCAAAAGGTATGTTTGTCTCCACCGCTGGTTCACCGAAGGCCGATGTGTTCAAACCGGCGATTCATTGCGTCAAGGCGTTCTTCATCGCCCTTGACTACAGCTATGCGGGTGAGATACTTCTCCCGCACACGGACGCCCCCGACATTGCCGAGAAGAGGAAACCTACCGTTCAGCGGGCCCACGAAGCCGGAAAGATGCTCGTCAAGTGAGTTCGCTAGACGAACTTGCCCTTTCGCATTATCTGTACGATCTTCCCGTCCTTTCGCTCGGCCTCCATGCTGACGCCAGGTGCGGTGACGAAATCCCAGTGCATGATTGACTGTGATGTCCCGCCGTACCCCATGTTATTGCCGAAGGCAACATGGACAGTCCCTGCCACCTTCTCATCGGTCAGGATGTAGCCGATCGATTTCTTGATCCGTGGGTTGAAGCCGATGCCCAGCTCGCCTATGAATCTCGTCCGGACAACCTTGTGCTCCGTCCTGTCGACTGCTTCGCATTCTTTGAAGCTCGAAACCAGTGCATCGGCATTCTTCCTAGCCTTCACCTTGTCCAGGAGGAGTATTCCGTCCTTGAATTCGAGAAAGACATCTTCTACCAGTCTATCTGACATGCGGTCGCGAGTGATAGGACAGAAGATAGTCCCGCTGCCTTTGGTCTCATGCGGGGCGATGAAAAGTTCGCCGGCAGGGAGGTTGGCCCCCCTGTCTCCTATGTCATAGTCCTTCTGGCTGATTATCCCATCGTCGATGTTCCTCAGCCTGCCCTCAATGTTGACTCTGAAGTCCGTTCCTTTGGCGTCCCAGACGTGAGCCCAGATCGCTCTGCGCAGCTTCCTCTCGAGCTTCATTCCTGTCTTCATCAGGTAGTCGGGGGAGACAGTCATGCCCCCGATAAGTATCTCCTCGTATTCCTTGTACCCAACGCCATACCTTTTCGCGGCCTCCGGAGTCGGCCAACCGGCGTAGAGCCATTTCTTCCCCGTCTTGGGGTCCGAGAGGAGCGAATGAAGAGGGAGCTGGCTCTGCTGTCTCGCTCTCAGTTTCGCCCTTGGAAAGTCTTCTGCGATGCTCGGATCTTCGAGTTCCTCTATCATTATGAGCATGTCGGCCGCCTTCAGCATTCCGACCAAATGCTTCGGAACAATGGCTAGAGTGGATGCGGGGATTTCGCTGAAGACTCTCTTCATGTACTGGTCAGAGGTAATCAGTATGGATGGAACCGCGCCCAACTTGTAGCAGGATATTGCTATCTCCTCCAGCAATCTCAGAGCATGCACTCCTCCAATCACCATAACCCCGTCGCCCTTGCTCAGATTACACGTTCTTGTGATGTTCTTGGCAGAGGCCTTGATCTTGCTCTCACTGACAACCATTCTGACTCCTCGCTGTACCTTCTAATCGAAAAGGGCCTACATAGTTGTAGCTGTCGCCGCGGGCCGGCCCCGTCCTCCTCTCTGACTTACAGTGGAGGACAGCGGGGTCTTCTTCTTTGATGAACAAGCCTTCCGCAGATAGCAGCAAATACATCCTGGAGAATGCCCTGGCACTGAAGACACGAAGGAGGGTCAATCTGTCGTTGCGAAACATGCGAGACGGAGATATCGACTCCGTCCTCACCATGATAAACCGTGAGGGGTGGGGTTACACCCGAGTTGAGCTCGAGCGAATGCTCCTTATGGATCCGGATGGTAGCTTCCTCTACGGGGACAAGGATGTTCTTGGCGTGATCACAACAGTGACATATCACCGCACAGGAGTCATCGGTCATCTGGTCGTATCCGAGCATGCACGGGGCAAGAAGATCGGACAGACACTCATCAAGAGGGCGGTCGAATATTGCGAGGCGACCGGAGTGGACTCAATCCTCCTTTATGCAACGGCGGAAGGTTTGCCAGTCTACAAGAAGTTCGGATTCAATGAAAAGAATCAAGCCATGATCTCGAGGGCCATCTTGTCAGAGGCTGACCATGGACCCAGCCACAATCAATGTTCGAAGATGACCTCCGATGACCTTCAAGACATCCAGGCCATGGACGAGCGGCTCTTTGGGGACCGTCGAGAGAAGCTGCTGCGCCTGCTTTTGGCGCAGTATCCCCAACACTCGTGGAAGCTCGAGCGCGAAGGGCGGCTGGTGGGCTTCGCAATGGGACGGACGACTCCCGCCGGCTACGACATCGGACCTTGGGAATGCACCTCCGGCCCGCGGGATGCTGATTGCCTGCTGCGTGCCGTCCTGAGATCCCTTGGCAAAGGCGTAGTGTACCTGGGTGTGTTCGCTGACCACCCGGAAGCTATGAGGATATTCAACACACTAAAGCCCCTGAAGACCTGGAGAACGACACTCATGGTTCGGGGTGCGGACCGCTACCCGCATCCAGAAGGCGCATTTGGCATCTCGTCCTTCGAGCTGGGCTGACACGCTAGTACGACTCGTCGTCGCGCTTTGTGAGGTAGAGTATCTCCTTCTCGACATGATACCCAAGCTTCTCGAAGAGGGCGAAGGACCCATCGTTCCCGAGTTCTATGTGCGTGCAGAGGAGTAGTATGCCCTTCCTCCTCAGGATCGCTTCGGATTCACTGACTAGGAGCGTGGCCACGCCCTTTCTCTGCTCCCCAGGGAGGACGGACAACCTGTTGATCCACCCCTTCCTTCCATCGTCTGTCACAAGAGACACGCCAATCAATCTGCCATCCCTGAACGCTCCGAGGAAGTAGCCAGGGGCACTCCTTCTCTGTTTCTCAAGGTTCCTTAGGCTGTCCCTTCCTCTGGGCCTGTAAGGTAGACCTGCGGCTTTCCACATTTTCCGCATCGCATCGAGTTCACTCTCTTTCAGAGGGCGGACCAACACATCCTTGCGCTTTGCGGCAGCCATGCAACCGGAAGAGGAACGCTGCGATTTGAATAGTTCGGCTCGCTTCGCCCTTTCCTGTCTATAGGCCCCCTTCACTCTTGGCGTACGAAGCTATCTTGGCGAAGACATCGAATAGCTGGAAAGCTTCGACCATGTCTTTCGCCTTGTATGCTACAGTGCGGATGTCCTTCCGCTTCACGAGCGGAATTTGGGATGCGTATTGCGCCATCAGTGGTCTCTCGAAGACGACTTCCATCTGGATCGGCTTCTTCAGAACGTATGGTCTGATCTCATGCACCTTCTCAATGGCCTGCTTGGCCCCCTTTCTGATGAGCTCCTGGGCTTTCCGTGGGGTCAAGGAACGCGCGCCATACACTCCGACACCCTCCTTCGTCGGCACCCCTATTACCCCAGGAACGAGTCCTCGGGCTTGCCTGACGGCATGAAGGTCCCCCGAAATGAAGACAAGGGGAACCCCGAAGTGCCCAGCAATCGCTGCGCTCAGTCCAGATTCGCCGACCGTGACCCCGTTGAGCTTCAGTTCCGAGATCGAATAAGTGTATGTGTGCCCCAGCGTGCCCGCGTGCGTGTGCCGCATTGAATGGTAACCGACCTGGAAAGAGGCATCATAACTCTCGGAGATGCCTGCCATCATCCCGAGCTCATACGGAGCCCCCTGTATCACTTCGAAATCCTCGGCCATCTTCTCGACAAGCAGGTTGCGCCCGGTGTCATGGGCATCACATACCAACACCTCATCCGCCCCTCCGTCCTTTGCGCCCTTGATCGCTGCCTCGACTTCGGCGGTCATGATCTCCCGCAGGCGGCCGTAGTCAAATCCCTTCTGGTCGGTCTGGTCATCGTGCGCGAGCACGGCAATTCCTTCCATGTCTGCCGATATGTGGACTTTCATTGTCTCGAACGCTTAGCTTCTCGGTGCCACATAAACAATTGGGTGGCCCCGTTGCGCAAAAGCATTTAACCAGCCAGCAGAGTATATCAACACAGATGGAACCAGACTGCCCCTCCTCGCCCGCGACTCTGCAGACGAGTGCAGAAGAGCGGAGAATGAAGACTCTGTCGAGCATTTTCGATATGACCGCAGGTCTCCTCCATGTGGAGGACATAAGTGGCCTCTTGAAGAGGATCGCCGAGTCCGTGAAGGATCAGTTCGGGTTCGAGAGAGTATCCATCTCGATACTGGACGAGGAGAAGGGGGTGTTCGCCGACCACGCCATGGCAGGCTACCCGCCGGAGGTCGAGGAAGAGATCCGAGCCTCGGCCGAGGCCTTCATGGTGGACGATATCCTGGAGGATTTCAGACCAGACTGCAAGATCTCCAAGATAGCGTACTACATCCCGGTGGAGAAACAAACCGCCCCCGAGACGTTTGTGGGCATCAGGGACAAGGAGGCAGCCAAGGCCCCACGCAAATCCCCTGATTCTTGGCATGATTTGGACCTACTCTATTTCGCTCTGTATAACCGGCGCGGCTCGATGATAGGGTTCCTGCAAGTGGACTATCCTGCGGATGGCAGGATCCCTTCGGGCGAGACCCTGGCTGAGGTGGAACTCTTCGCGACCATCGCTGCGGTCGGGATTGAGAACTCCGGGATCTACAAGCGATCTCTGGCCGTGCTTCAGGAGAACGAGGTAAAGACCGAGAGATTGGTGAGAATCCTCGAGCTCATCCAGAGCGTGATACGGATCGACGAACTTGATGTCGTGCTCCAGAAGATATCCGACGCGATGGCAAGGACTTTCGGATTCAGGAAGGCAAGCGTTTCGATGTTCTCCGAGGACTCGAGCTTGGTCGTCGTCCACGCGCTTACCGGATATACCAAGGACGAAGAGGAAGCGATCCGGAAGAGCGAGATCGTGAAAGAGAAGATACTTGAGGACCTGAAAGAGGAACACAGGGTCACCCACGCGGGTTACTTCGTCCCAGGAAAGACCCAGGGAGATGGGGGCGACTTCGTCTTCGTGGAGAACCCGGAGGAAGCGCTCAAAGCGCGCGAGACTCCGGATAGCTGGCACGAGCTGGACCTTGTGTATTTCGTCATGCGCGACAGGAAGGGAGATGTGCTCGGGGTCATCCAGGTAGACTATCCTTTGGAGGGCAAGGTCCCAACGAAGGAGACGATGGAAGCGATGGAGGCGTTCGCGAACATGGCCACGATTGCGGTCGAGAACTCGACGGCTTTCGGGAACATGGAGAGGACCAAAGGCGAGGTCAGAATGTACCTCGACCTGCTCACGCACGACATCGGCAATCTTGTAAACCCCGTGAACGCGTATCTTGAGATGGTCATGGCTGCGACAACTTTGACCCCTGTTCAGCACAAATACATCTCAACGGCGCTCGAGGCTAGCAGGAACATGACACATCTGATAAGGAACGTCCGAAGGTCAGCGCAACTGCTCGAGCAGGATCGCGCTGAGCTTGTGCCGATTAGTTTGTCGAGGGCGCTCAGGCAATCAACGGCGGAATCGAGAAACGCATTTTTGGGGAAGAAGGTGGACATCAAGCTCAATCTGCCCGAGCAGGACATATGGGTAGTGGCTGACAATTTCTTGGATGAGGTACTCTACAACGTGTTCACCAATTCCATAAAATACGATGAGCACGACGAGATCGTGGTCGATGTGGAGACAAAGATGGTGGAGCTCGAGGGGCGGGACTACGTCCAGACCAGGGTCATCGATCGCGGCGTCGGCGTTCCGGACGAACTTAAGGATAAGATCTTCTCGAGAGACTACAGGAACATGGTCAAGCAGGACCGGGCCCCGCATTCAAAGATGAAGGGGGCCGGAATGGGCCTTTCGATCGTCAAATCGCTCTTGGACAAGTACGGTGGCAGGATATGGGTCGAGGATCGCATCCCGGACGATTTCACGAGAGGAAGCGTGTTCATCATACTGCTGCCCAAAGCATAGAGCTCGACACATTCAGTAAACGATTAATATCCATCTGGCTTATCCTCGGGCGGCAAGGGAACATGTCCATCGCGGATGAGGTCGTTTCGATCCAGAAGAAGAACGCAATCGTCGGTCGGGCGAAGGAGCTGGAGAAATCTCTAGCTGTGATCGCTTCTGGCAAGCATCTCATGATTGAAGGGCCAGTCGGCGTCGGAAAGACGGTGCTAGCAGTCGCAGTCGCAAGGCACCTCGGTAAGCCGATCTTTAGGGTCGATGGGGACGAGAGATACACGGAGCAGAAACTTTCCGGCTGGTTCGACCCGCCTATCGTCCTTGAGAAAGGGTACATCCAGGAGGCTTTTTCCCCTGGCCCACTCACAAGCGCCATGCGAGAGGGCGGCGTTCTCTTCATCAACGAGATGAACCGAATGCCGGAGGGGGTGCAGAACATCCTCCTGCCGGCCATGGACGAGGGGTTGATTGAGATCCCCAAAAT
>JBGOXV010000035.1:0-11032 GCA_041479325.1 Thermoplasmata archaeon | reverse complement strand
GTGACAGCCGAGAGCACGAAGGCAACCGAGAACACAACTGCGAACAGCGCGACTAAGTGAGTCTTGAAAACCATGGTACCGCGCTGATGATATCTGCTAAGCCACGCCTTAATGCTTTCGAGCCTTTTCTCCCCGCCTGACTCTCTGGAGACGCCCGGGGGCGTACCAGTTCCACTTCTGCAGGAGGAGCATGATCGCCGGGACCAGGTATATCCTGAGAATCATCGCGTCGAGGAGGATGGCGAAGGCGAGCCCGAACCCGAACTCGCGCAACAGAACGGTCGATGAGAGCATCATCGAGCCGAAGGCACCCGCCATGACCAGGCCGCATGCAGTGATGATCCCGCCCGTACGCTCGACCGCGGTCGTGATGGCCTTTTCGTCCGTCTTGCCCCTTGTCACTTCCTCGCGGATCCTGGTCGTCAGGAATATGTCGTAGTCCATACCAAGCCCCATGGCCACTACGAAAAGTATGAGCGGCATCATCCAGAGGACCGGGCTACCGAAGGTGAACTGGAATACGAGCATGGTCATGGCGATGGTCCAAGTGACGTTGAGCAGCACCGTCAGTATGAGCCTCAGGGGGATCAGTAGCGAGCCCATCACTAGCAACAGGACGAAGTAGATGCCTATCAGCACCACGACCCTCATGGTGAGGAAGTCCTTGGAGACAGTGCCCGAAACATCGGACATGCTCGCCGTCGCCCCGCCCACGAGGATGGCGGCACCCCCATGGAAGACATCCGACTCGGCCGTGCGATCCAGGGCCCGGATAAGGTCGATCGTGCGAATGGAGTTGGTAGTGAATGGCTCGTCCTGCAATATGACTGTCAGCATGATTGTCTTGTTGTCAACCCCGATCATGCCGTTGATGGTCATCTCGTATGTGGCATGCGCCACGGGTGAGAGCGAAGCGAGGTACGTGCTGTTCACCGGCTGACCGAACGGCCTTGTGGGTCCAGACACACTCCTGATGTTGGGCTGATTGCCGACAAGAGATGAATACTGTTCCAGCTGTGCGGCCGCAGTGCGGTTCAAGGAACCGTCCGACTCGATGATCCCGCGGTCGAAGTGGAGTACTATGTAGGTCGGTGTGATCGCGCCCTGCCCGAAACCCGAGCCAAGAGCGTCTATGCCCTGTTTGCTCTCCGCGTTCGGAAGGCTGGCCAGGAAGTCGTAGCTCGGCACGAGGCTGAAGTAGAGGTAGATGGCGGGCACTGAGATAAGGAGGGCAGCCAGCACAATGGCCTTCGAGTGCTTGAGAGAGAACTTCACACTCTTGCTGAAGTAGCCGCCGCCCCGTTCTATCAGGCGCTGGGAGCGCTTCATGTCCTTGGCCGTAGTGTTGGGCCAGAACACCTTGTCCCCGAGGAGCATGAGCAAGGACGGTAGCATAGTCAGAGCGAAGATCAGCGTCACACCGATAGCGACGACCAGCGCCATCCCCATTGAGCGAATCATGCTGTATTGGCTGATCATGAGCGCACCGAAGCCTATCATGACCGTCGCCCCGCTCGTTGTTATGCTCTCTCCCGCCCACATCAGGCTGGTCTTCACCGCCTACTCCTTGGACCTCCCACCTGTGCGCTCCTCCCGATAACGGGACATGATGAATATGCAATAGTCAGTTCCCGCCCCCAGCATCACCACGAGGACGAATGTCATGACGGTGTAGTTTATCTGCATAACGTATGTCCCGAGGATGTAGATCGCGGCAGAGGTGAGGAGATACGCAAGCCCGATGGTCATCAACGGTATCCAGGGGCTGACCAGCGACCTGAAGAATATACCGACCAGGAAAACGACCAGGATGATCGTGGTCGGATCTATCTTGCCTACATCCTCTGCGACGGCATCCATTGTGTCCACGTTGGTCGCGGCATCGCCGGTCACGAAAGCTTCGTAGCCAGCTCCTGAGGCGCTCAGTTCCCTCTTCACGATGTCTCTGACCGTCCTGACATCGGTCTCCGCGGAGTGGGACGAGGAGCCGACTGAAAGCGATACGGCCATAATCATCGTCGTGTTGGCATTTCCTGAGAGCGGTCGCGTGTTGATGAAGCTGGAGACTAGGACGTCTGGAACCTTGATCGGAAGCTTATCGAGCGTGTTATTGAAAACGATCCCGTGAGCAAAGGCTGTGGTAGCTCCGGCCAACGGGCTCGGACCCAAGGCCCAAATCTCGGAGACGAATGGAATGCTCGCTTCGATCTGGCTGGAAACTGCTCCGAAAACGAACCCTTCCAAGGCCGCCTCCTGCTGCATGGGGGTCATTGCTCGGTAGTAGCTTACATTGAAAGCACTGGCCACACTCAATGCGAACTGGCCCATCTGTCCAGGAACATTGGCGAAGTACGCATCGGCTGCTGTCACGATGATCGTCTGGAGAACCACGGAATCGTTTGAGTGCGTGGGCAGCCACATGGGGTAGAATGTCTGGTTGGCATAGCCCACAACGAGCGCGACCATTGTGTCATTCATGCCATTTGCGCGCATCTGCGCGTCGATGCCCTGGATCACCGCGGCTCTTGCCTGAGTGTCGTTGAGGCCGCCCACAAGCAGCTGCAGATGGTTGTCCACGACCTCGAGCGGCACCCCGTAGACGATCTGCACGAGCTGCCCGACCTCTTCATACGTGGCGCGCATCCCAGGGGCGGTCTGGGCCACAACACCGGCCACATACGACTCGACCGCGCTGTACACGTAGTCCACGCTTATGACGCCCTCGAGCGCGCTCGCTTGCCGAATATCGTTGGAAATGCTAGTCGAGAGATCGCGCGCCTGCTCTGACGTGACGTTCGAGTTCTGAATCACGATCGTGATTGTGCTGTTGGCGATCCTACCCGGGAAGTTCTCGTCGATAAGATTCTGAGCCTTTATGGCCTCGAGCTTGTTCAAGCCGGACTCGGTCTCAGAGTATGAGACGACGTCGTTCACCTTGAATATGAGAGGGAAGGCGAAGAACAGAACGATGAGCCAAGCGATGATGACCAGCTTGTAGCGTTTGATTATGAAATCCGCAAGCTTTCCATACATCTGCAGGACACCAGCATCACCGGATTCGGGGCTCTCCGGGGCGTGAGAATCCCGAATATGCTATTTCTCTATATGCCTTTCGATAATCACCTTTCGCTGGACGGGGGATGTCACTCTACGTACACGGCGGGCCTTCCGGGTTTGGCGTACCGGGCTTTCTCCTTCGGATCCACCCTGGCGGGGTCATCGGCAACGAAGACTTCAACCGCGCATCCGAACTCGGATTGGAGGAATTCTTTCGCTCCCTTCAATACTGCCAGCTCGTCCACATGAACCGCCATCAATTTCCTCTCTTCCGCTGCGGTTTTGGACAACTCCATGGCCAGCCCCTTGGCATAGGCGGGGATCTCCTTCATCGATTCAGGGGTCTGAACCTTCGCCATCGCTGTCTTGATAAGAGCGGATATCTCAGGCTTCCCCTTCGGGTCGACGAGGGCCTCGGCGAGCATATCGTGCTTCCACTTCTGGGCTACCATAACGACCAGGCGTTTGGGTGCGATCTCCGTGACCTTCAGTATCTCCCCAACATCCGATATGAGACCCTCCAGGAGGCGCTCCTTTGCCTCCTCAGCTGTGGTGGCGTCCGTCACAAAGCCTGACCCCATCTGGACCGTCGACACGAACGGCTTCTTGCCGATAGACTGCCATATCTCTTCCGCGAGGTGCGGCGTGACCGGCGCCATGAGCGGGACCCAAGTCTCGATCGCGGCCACCAGCGCCGTCCTGTTCCTCCCACCCCTCCTCAGGTACCATCTCAGGTCCTGCGGTATCTCGTAGTAGACCTCGTTCGAGTACGACCTGAGGTCGTACTCCTCCATGAAACCGTGTATCCTCTTCACCCTGGTCTGCATCCTCGCCAGGAGCCAAGCATCAACGTCCGACATCTTCTCGCCTGCCGATGAAAGGATATCCTGCACCTGGTTCCAGATGCGCTCCAGTTTGTCACGGTAGCCCTCCGCCTTTTCGTCCTCCCATGCGACATCGACATAGAGTGAGGCTATGTGAGCGTAGAACAGTCTCATCGCGTCCACTCCGAACCTCTCGGCCGCATCGGGAATCGGCTGGGCGCCGCCCTTCGATTTGGATATCTTGCCGCCAGTCGCGGTGATGTACCAGTTCACCAGGATCCCCTTAGGCCAGTGTTGCGGCCTGAGAATCGCGACGTGATTCATCAGGAACACGGGGAAGTGCACGGTCATGTGTTCCTTGCCTCCAAGGTTGATATCCAGGGGGTGCCAGTACTCGAACTCGGTCCGGATGGACTCGATGACCTCCTTCGGAAATTGAGACTTGATGGCGACCGAATCAACATTCCCCTTCCCCAGGAGCACGTAGTCGAAGAACTCCTCGGTCATGCCCTTAGGGTCAATGAATCCTTCGTTGGCGTACCTGGATATCGTGTAGTAGACGGGGTACAGGGTGCTGTCGGCGATTGCCTCTATGATCCACTTCTGGTCGAATGGAAACTTCGTGCCCAGCCAGTTCCCCATGCGCACGCACGCCCTTTCGCGATACCATTGGAGGACGTTCTGGAGATTCGCGTGATACTCTTTCGGCAGGATCTTCATCGTCAGCGCGTGCTCCTTGGAACGCGTTGTCAGGGCTGGGTCGGCGTAGTCTATGAACCATTGGTCCGGGATCTTCTTGATGAATACCGCCTTTCCGCATCTGCATCGGACCTCCTCGGAGAGGTCGTAGAACAAGTTCGCTTGACAAGTCGAAAGCATCTCCTCGCGTATTGCGTCCTTGGCTTTTTCCACGGGCTCCCCAGCGAACCTGCCACATGACTCGTTCATGACGCCCTTGTGAAAGCCTGTCTTGTACACTTCCCTGGTTGCTTCGTCCAACCTTGGGTCAGCGAGGGATTCGATGCCCATCTTCGCCGTGATCTCGACGGCTGGCAAGGGGCCCCAACCTGGTGTGTTGATAATCGGAATGGGCTTCGCATCGTCGATCAGCTGGTCCGAGATGCCGTACTTTGCCCTGAGCGCCTCGTCCTTCCTCAGCTCGACCAAGCCGATCCAGTCAACTGGAGCATCGGAGGGAACGCTCATCACCAGCCCCGAACCCATATCGGGGTCGCATAGCGCCGATGGGAATATCGGGATCATCTTCCCAGTGTACGGAGCCCTGCATTCCTTGCCTATGAGCGACGAGCCGCTGACGGAACCCTTGATCTCGACATAGTCCTTCTGCAGCTTGAGCTTCTCAGCCGCTTCTCGGCTCACGACCCAAGTCTCCGCCTCGATCTTTACGTCCACGTACTCCACTTCCGGGTTTACCCAGAAGTTCGTCAGGCCGAACACGGTCTCAGGTCTCAGGGTCGCAGCCACGAGCTTCCTTTCATCCTCTAGATCGAATTTCAAGAGCGTGTACTCGAGCATCTCGGCGTTGCCGCCCTTCGAGATGTCCGTCTCAGAAGGGTCGATGGCCACGGGTCCATGTTCGATGCATGCAGCGGCGAAATAGGGCTTTTGTATCAGCAATCCGAGGGACTTCAGCTTCCGCATCTGCCACTCAATGAACTTCGAGTAGTCGGGATAGATTGTGCAAGTGAACCTTCTCCAATCGGACATGAATCCGAACCGCTTCCAGTAGTCGCTCACGTACACTTCGTTGAAGAACTTCACGACCTCAAGCGGGTCTGAGAGCTTGGCGATCTGCTCCTCGGAGCAGCCGTTCGCTCTGAGCACATCTATCGTGGCTGGGTCCTTGCGTTCCACCTTGCGAGCGAAAACGATGGCACCGTTCCCGGTCGCGTGCGTGCCCATGGGAAACAGGACATTGTGCCCGGTCATCATCTTGTACCGGACCACTGCATCTGAGAACGTGTAGCCCCTCATGTGGCCGACATGCAGGTATCCAGTCACTCCTGGGTAGGCGAATATCATGAAGAACTTCTTCTTCCCAGGCACTGGATTCGACTCATTGATCTTCGCCTCGTACCAAGCCTTTCGCCACTTCGCCTCGATCGCGTTGAAATCCAGTGTCATTCGCACGCAGCCAGGAAGCATGGAACACGTGCGACCAATAAAAGGTTTCTAGCATTCATGCCTCCCGAGAAGGCGGGGGAACATTGGACATATACGCCTTGCGTGTGGCAGTGCATGAAGATGCGCGAGTGTGCCAAGCAGTCAAGTCGAGGTTGGTGCAAAGATAGACCGAGCCCAACGTCATTCGCGGCTCAGATCCGGTCCGAATCGAGCAGACAAAACCACCTTCGCGATGGTCTCCCGAAGAAGCCAGTAGGCGAGTATGACATTTTCCGACGAAATGTGACATTTCGCATACATATAAATACGGACGGGTCACATATTGTCTCTTTGCGTCAGAAAGACGGGATGGGATGCACACATGACCGACCCAGTGGAGGGCGAAAGGATCTCGCTTCGGTTAGATGCCGAGGACCTGAACCTTATCGACGATTTCATTGCCAATAGCAATGAGTTCTCCAACAGGTCGCAGCTCGCCCGCGCAGCAGTGCGCGCGTACATCGAAATGCGCGAGGGCGGGTCCGAAGGGGCAAACAAGCCGAACGAGATTGTGGTTCAGCTACCACCGATGGTGCTCGAGACGATCAAGACGCTCGTGGCACAAGGGATGTACACATCGGTGTCGGAAGCGGTAGCCGACGGAGTCCGACATCACTTCCTCCATGAGGAGCATGTGGAGGAAATGAAGAAGGAAGCGAACCAGCAGGGCAACTCGTTCAAGGTAGTCCCGGGGGCATGAATTACCGTTTGAAGGCGCCTTAGCCGGGCTGGGAGACTCTTGAAAGAGGGTCTTCTCTCGCCGGCCAGCGAGACGCGGAGGCCAACAATCATGACGGCGGATGGGAACAGGACGGAGGAGATAATCAACGCACTCGGAACGAGCTTGGGCGAGCCGGCGGTAGCGGTCGTCGGCTGCGGAGGTGCTGGCTCGAACATCGTCCACGGCATATACACCAAGTCCAACAGGGTGGAGACTGTGGCCGTGAACACCGACGAGGAGCATCTGAGGAAAGTGGATGCGCACAAGAAGGTCCTGATCGGCAAGGACATCTCCTTCGGGCGCGATGCGAGCGGATTCCCGGAGATAGGGGAGCATTGCGCGGAGAAGGCCCGAGAGGTCATCAAGGAGGCCCTGAAGGGCTATGACATCGTGTTCGTCGTCGCCGGCATGGGCGGCGGGACAGGGACGGGAGTCGCACCTGTTGTCGCCAGCGTGGCCAGGGAGATGAATGCAATCACATTCGCGGTCCCGATACTGCCTTTCGATCACGAGGGCGAGGCTCGAAGGAGGGTCGCGCTAGATGGCGTGGCGAGGCTGAAAGAACACGCGAACTTCACGGTCGTCCTAGATAACAACAAACTGATGAGCGTCGGGGCGGACCTGCCAGTCTCTGAAGCACTCAAGGTCGTAGACAGGAGCGTCCTCAGGATCGTTGAGACCATGTGCGACCAGATGAGCTCCTATGTGAGCAGCCTCCTGGAAGACATCGCATGCTATGCCGAGGCGCTCGAAGAGCCTGCGCAGGAGCAGCGGTCCGTCGAGATGAGAGAGCCACAGATGCTCATCCATGCGGACCTGGACCCGATGTTCTCGGGCTTTGGCCCGAGCATGTTCGGTTAAACCATACTCCAGATCGGCGCCTAGAAAGAACAGTGTCCTCCGCGGTTCTGAACGGTGTCGGCCGAGAAACCTCTTGATTCTGATTCTTAACCCCGCGAGAAGCGCGGGACATTGTTCTTACTAGACCAATGCGATTCGGCACTCGGATGAGAATCGGGTTCGTTGTCAACCCTGTCGCGGGAATGGGGGGCACGGTCGGCCTGAAGGGAACTGACGGCGAGGACATCCTGAAGGAGGCCGTGGCTCGGGGGGCGACGAGACAGTCACCGCTGAGAACGAGCCGCGCCCTTCGCGGTTTGAAAGACAGGACCGACGCGGAGTTCATGACCTGCTCCGGAGAGATGGGGAAGGAGGAGCTGGACCGTGCTGGCATAAGATCGGTCGTGGTGCACGAGCCACCAGCCGAGACAAGCCGAAAGGACACCGTCGCGGCGGTGCGAGCTTTTGTCAGGGATGGTGCGGACATTGTCATCTTCGCTGGAGGGGACGGTACTGCCAGGGACGTCCTGGAGGCCGCCGACCGAAAGGTGCCCGTCATTGGGATACCGACCGGGGTCAAGATGCATTCGGCAGTCTTTGTGAACTCTCCTGAAGACCTGCCTCTCCTCCTCGAGGATTTCTCCAGAACAGGAGCGACCAGGGATGCTGAAGTCATGGACATCGATGAAGTGAGCTTCAGGAAGGGGGTCCTGAAGGCGAAGGTCTTCGGACTCGCGAAAGTGCCCGAAGATAGAGTTCATCTTCAAGCGGGGAAAGCGGAGTATCATTCAGGTGGAGCTGACGAGGAAGCGCGCGAAATAGGCCAGTACGTTGTCGATGAGATGGAGGACGGGGTTGCGTACATAGTAGGCCCGGGAAGCACGACGGCGATCATCGGTGAGGTTCTAGGACAGGCCAAGGCTTTGCTGGGGGTGGACGTCTTCCTGAACCGCAAACTTGTCCTGCATGACGCATCTGAGCAGGACTTGCTCGGTTTCCTGAGACATCATGGAGCCAGCAAAATCATCGCCACGCCGATAGGAGCGCAGGGATTCTTCTTCGGCAGAGGCAACCAGCAGATATCTGCCAGAGTCATAAAGGCCGTGGGAGGGAAGAACGTCGTCGTACTGGCCACGCCCACGAAGTTAAAGGACACGCCCGTCCTGAGGGTGGACACCGGAGACTCGGAACTGGATGAATCGCTGAGGGGAAGGATCAGGGTAGTGACAGGCTATAGGAGACGACGGCTACTCCCCGTCCTCTGATGCGCTCAGGTGCCCGAGGCTTCCTTCTCCAAGAGCATCTTGTACCTGGCGTCCACCGCCGTCTGGATCGAGTCAATCTCCGGCTCGGTCAGATGGGAGAACCTTCCCTGGAGCTTCAGGTACTCGATTACGGGCACGCCCTTGCCCTTCCTCGTCACGTGGATCTTCCCCTGTTCGATCTCGTAGAGTGGGAAGATGTGTGTGTCGACAGCGAGCTTCGCCACCTCGATCGTCTCCGCTGGGTTCATGCGCCAACCGGGAGGACACGGTGACAGAGCGTGAATGAACCTGAACCCTTCGATGTCCTTCGCCTTGCGGATCTTCTTGATAAAGTCCTCGGGATGCGCCACTGACACAGTCGCTGCGTAGGGAATCCCGTGAGCCTGCATAATGGTCATGATGTCCTTCTTGAACTCGTGTTTGAATCCGTGCGTGGTCCCGATCGGGGTGGTCGTCGTCCACGCACCCCACGGAGTCGAGCCGCTCCTCTGGATGCCCGTGTTCATGTAGGCCTCGTTATCATACATCACGTATATCGCATCCGTCCGTCTCTCGGCAGCTCCCGAGAGCGCCTGAAGGCCGATGTCCACGGTCCCGCCATCCCCGGCGAAGCCGACCACCGTCACATCCTCCACTCCCTTGACGTCAAGGGCCGCTCTCAGACCTGAGATCGAGGCACCCGTCGTCTCGAAGGCCGTGTACAGGAGCGGAACGCGGAGACATCCCACGGGCCAGTAGCCGGGCATCACGGCCCAGCAACAGGCCGGGATGGAAACGATCGTCCTCTCCCCGAGGGCCTTGAGCATGTATCTCATTACCAGGTTGGCCCCGCAGCCCGGGCAACCCGTGCTCCCGGGATATGTGAACTCCTCCTCGGGTATCGTCACGGTTGACATCAGCGCCATCTCCTCGGGAGACCCGCAACATCCACCCATTCGACATCCGGGTCTTCCCCGCGCTTGGTCACGACCTGGATGTCCTCGAATATCTTCTCGATGATCTTCGGCGTTATGTCCCTGCCACCCAGGCCAGAGATGTAGTTCTTTATGACTGGTCTGTTCTGGCGAGTGTATGTGGAGGCTTTCACCTCGGTGAACATCGCTCCTGCCGCGCCGAAGGTGTAGCTTCTGTCGAGCACAGCGATCCCGTCGACCTTCGCGCCGAGCGCCCGGAACTCCTGGTGCGGGAATGGCCGGAAGGCGCGTATCCTTGCCAGTCCCACCCTGATACCCCTTGCCCTCATGGAGTCGACAACATCCTTCGCGGTCGATGCGACCGATCCCGCGCACGCGAGCACCACCTCAGCATCGTCGCATCTGTAGTGCTCAAGGAGGCCTCCGTACTCCCTGCCGAAGATGTGCTTGAACTCCTGCTCGACGCTCAAGAACCGCTCCCTGGCCTCCTTCATCCCGAGCATGGCCTTGTACCTGAACTCCATGTACTGGTCCGGCTTGACCAGCGAACCGAACCCCATCGCCTTCCCCACCTCGATCTTGTACTCCGGTGCGTATGCTGGAAGGAACGAATCCACGAGCTCCTGGTCAGGCACGTTGACCGGCTCGGACGTGTGAGATAGAATGAACGCATCCTCGATTATCATCGCCGGGAGCATCACGCCGCTGCTCTCGCAAACCTTGTAAGCCATGATGATGGTGTCCAGCACCTCTTGGTTGCTCTCGCAGAAGAACTGGAGCCAACCGGTGTCCCGCTGGGCGACCGAGTCCATATGGTCCACCCAGACGCTCCAGGGGGGCGCCATGGCCCTGCTCACGTTGGTCATCACGATCGGCAGTCTCGCCCCTGAGGCCCACATCAGGACCTCGTGCATCAGCGTGAGGCCGTGCGAGCTCGTTGCAGTGTACGTGCGCGCGCCCGCGGTCTGCGCGGCTATGCACGCGGCCATAGCGCTGTGCTCGCTCTCGACCGGTATGAACTTCGCTTTCAGTTCCCCGGTAGAGACGAATTCGGCCAGTTTCTCGACGATGGAGGTCTGGGGCGTGATGGGATATGCGGCGATGACCTCCACCTTCGCCAGCTTCGCTCCGTAAGCGGATGCGTAGTTGCCCGTCATGACCATCCTCATGCCTCATCCTCCCTTACCATGATGATACACTTCTGGGGGCACTCGAAGGCGCATATCC